>NZ_JBYSXE010000047.1:0-34467 GCF_058781925.1 Sphingobium sp. FW306-1B-F04DB
ATCGCGATGCTGCCCTCAAAACCCTGCTGGCGCAGCCCGATCGCCACCTGCGCACCACCATGCCCCGCGCCGACAATCACTGTCTCGAACTTCATGCCTCGCGTTCTCCGTGATCAAATGTGCGGCTTGGATGCTCAAAACAAGCTCGATGATCGTTGGCCGCTCCGCCATTTACGCCTGACCTGAAGGCCCAATGCCTGCGCGGACGCTCTGATATGTGTGCCATGATGGTCATGCGGTGCGCCGGATGCACCTAGCGGATGTCCGAGCGCGGTGGCACCGCCTACAATGTAATATTAATAGTACTGGCCAAAAAAGGAATGGTGAGCATAGAAAGGCCAGATGCGGATTGTGATTGCATCAGAACCGGTTCCACCCCCTATGCCGCCGATTAAAATCTTCGCGGCCCGATGCCGTGCCAGGCGATGCGCCAGTATCATCCACGCAACCCTCCATGTCGGGAGTTGATCTTGCATAGTCCCTCCTTGTCCGACCACGCGCTCGATCCCGTTGCTGCAGTGCCCGATGCCCGGGCCACTGCCGCCATTGTCCTCAGCGCCGTGGGAGCGGCGTTGGGGGGACTCCTGTTCGGCTTCGATACCGCGGTCATATCGGGCACCACATCCGCGCTGCAGAGCAAATTCGCGCTGACCGACGGGATGCTCGGCTTCACCGTGGCGTCGGCGCTGATCGGCACGGTGCTGGGTTCGCTCGTAACCGGAGCGCCGGCCGATAGGTTTGGACGCAAGGCCGTGATGCTGTCCGTGGCTCTGTGCTACGTCGTGTCCTCGATCGGTACCGGCCTTGCCGGAAGCTGGGGCACGCTGCTCGCCTTCCGGTTTCTGGGCGGCGTCGCCATCGGTGCGGCATCGGTGGTGACGCCCATCTACATCGCAGAGGTTTCCCCTGCACGCTTTCGCGGACGGCTGGTTGCGCTCAACCAGCTGAACATCGTACTCGGTATCCTGCTGGCATTCCTGTCCAACTATGTGATCGCGAACCTCGCTTCCGAAGCGACGGCCTGGCGCTGGATGTTCGGGATCGTCGCCCTGCCTTCCGCGCTGTTCCTGACGATCACCCTGTTCCTGCCCGAAAGTCCGCGCTGGCTGGCGATCAACGGGCAGGGCACGCGAGCGCTCGGTGTCATGGAACGGCTTGGTTTCCTTGACCCTCACGGCGAACTTCGGCGCATCGAGGACGCTGAAGCGCGGCTGGAACGCACGGTCTCTCCCGGGCTGTTCCAGTGGGCCTATGCCCGGCCGGTCGCCTGCGCCATCGCGATCGCCATGTTCAACCAGCTCTCGGGCATCAACGCCTTGCTCTACTACGCGCCGCGCGTTTTCGAACTGGCGGGCGCGGGCGCTGACAGTGCCATGCTGCAGTCCATCGCGATCGGCGGCACCAATCTCGTATTCACCGTGCTTGCCCTGTTCCTGATCGACCGTTTCGGCCGCAAGCCGCTGCTGTATGTGGGCTCGGTCCTGTGCGCGGCAACGCTGCTGCTTGTCGGTTATCAGCTGGAGAGCGGGGCCCCTGACGGTACGCTGATCCTTGCCGGACTGCTGGGCTTCATAGCGGCCTTTGCCGTCTCGCAGGGCGCGGTCATCTGGGTTTTCATCTCGGAGGTGTTTCCCAGTGCCGTACGGGGCAAGGGGCAGGCGCTGGGCAGCACGACCCACTGGGTCATGGCCGCCGCAATCACCTGGGCATTCCCCGCTTTTGCGGCAAGCGTGGGGGGATGGGTCTTTGCCTTTTTCGGCGCGATGATGCTCCTCCAGTTCGTCTGGACCTGGAAATTCATGCCGGAAACCAACGGCGTTGCGCTCGAAGACATGGACCTGCGGAGGCATGCTGCATGATCGGCGCTCCCGGATGATGCCCGTCCTCGGGCGCTCGTGAGAGATCACATCCCGGGCCGGTTCCCAATCAGCGCTGCTGGCCTGCCAATCATGGGTTGCCCGGCGATTTACGGCTTCTTGACGATCTTTCTTCAAAAGCAGCCGACATGGAATCGTGGCACTTTCTTGTCCTCCTGGCGGCCTCGGCGATCGGGTGCACCCTGTTTCTGGGTTGGCATGATGGCTGGTTTCAACGCGCGCCCGCACCGGTGGGCGAGAAGCGGCGCTCCCGCGACCAAGCGGTGGACAACAAGGCCAATTTTGTGGGCATTGCCGAGGTCGCCCGGTTCGGTGCGATGCGCCGCCGGATCGGCTACCATGCCGCGAACTGCATCATCGAGGCGCTCGCCGAGCGTATCGCATGCGATGAGCGCTTCGAGGTCGGCCGGCTTGGCCGTACCTCCGTCGAGTTTCTCTATCACGCAAAAAACCTTGCTGACGCGCGCGCGATGATGCGGGCGCTGAAGAAGGCACTCGAGACGCTGGTATCCATCGACGAGATCGCGTTCGTTCCCGAGGTCCTCATCGGCTCCAGCCCGATCGGCACCAACTGCCTCCATGACGAACTGTTCGACGCGTCCGCCTTTGCGGTAGAGGATGCGCGCAGGCTTCCCGACCGGATCGGCTTTGCCGACGACCGGGCGCACCCGGGGGCCGGTCACCAGTCCGCCGGTATGCTCCACGACCTGTATGGCGCAATCAGGAGCGATGCTCTCGACCTCCATTACATGCCCAAACTGAAGCTGTCCGACGGCACCGTGACGGCGGCCGAGGCGCTGTGCCGATGGACGCATCCCGCGCATGGTACGGTTCCGCCGATGGCCTTCGTCCGGCTGGCGGAAGAGACGGGATTGATCGGCAATCTCACGCTCTGGACGCTGGATCGCGCAATAGCCGATCAGACGCGCCTGCTCGCCCATGAAGGGATCACGCTCGACATCGACATCAACATGTCTGCGCAGCTCATCAGCAACGCTGAGTTTTGCGACGTCGTGATCGATCGGATCGGCGGCGCGAAAGGGCGGATCGGAATCGAGATCACCGAGACCGCCGTGATCGAGGATCCGCAGGCGGCGCTTGCCAATCTCGCCCGCATCGCCAGCGCGGGCATCCGCATCGCGATTGATGATTTCGGATCGGGCCTGTCCTCGCTTGCCTATCTGCGCGACCTGCCGGCGCATGAGTTGAAAATCGATCAGGCCTTCGTCCGCGCGCTGACGACAAGCAACCGGGATCCGTTACTTGTCCGCTCCGCAATCGACATCGCGCACGCCCTCGAGATGGAGGTAACGGCCGAAGGCGTCGAGGACGAGATCGCGCTCGCGCTGCTCAAGGTGATGCGCTGCGACAACGTGCAGGGCTATCACATCTCGGCACCCCTGCCTTTTGATCAACTGTCGCAATATCTACGCACCCGGGCGCACATGGACGTGCTCGGGGACGCCCGGCATTTGCAAGGCCGGCTGCTCGCCGCCCGCCCGGGCTGACGCGCGAAGAGGGTTAAAAAAGGTTTAACCGCCCTCATTGGAAAAGTGGAAAGTATTAACCCTTAGATCGGCACCCTGAAGACAAAGGTCATTGGGGGACCGAAAATGTCACGCAACAGGCGGACCGCGCGGTTACTGCTTTCCTGCACAGCCATTTCGCTGGCCTGTGCCGGGTCCGCCGGCCATGCGGCTGGCTTGACCCTCGTGAAGGACGTAGCCGGCAAGGTCACCAAGACGACCTCCAAGGTTACGGGTACCGTGACGTCAACGGTGGCCAAGACCGTGACGCCGACTGTCCCTACGGTCGTGAAGATCGTCCCCCTCACCGCCAAGCCCGTCGATCTGCTCACCAAGACGGCCAACCCGCTCATGGTTACCGTTTCGTCTGCTCCTGGCTCGGTCACATCCACCGTCGATGCGGCGGTGAGCGTGGTCACGAACGGCGCTAGTTCGGGCCTTCCGCTGCTTTTGCCGAACAACGTCTTCGTCAATCCGCAATCGACGCCGATCGAACCCAAATGGGGGAAGATCCGCAGTTTCTGGGGAAAGATCCGCAGTTTCGAAGGCGAAGAGGTTACGCCGTTCTGGGGCAAGATCCGCAGCTTCTGGGGCAATGCCGGGCCGTTCGAGGGGGACACCGCCGCGTTCTGGGGCAACCTCCAGACCTATAACGATGGCAGCGATCCCAACGCCGTCACGCCTGAATGGGGGAAGATCCGCAGCTTCTGGGATGAGCTCGGCACCTCCTGGGGGGATATCCGCCCGATCTGGGATGCGTCGGACTATCAGACCGTCGCCGGGCAGCTCCGCGGCGTCGTCGATAGCTCGGCCACCTTCTGGGGCGACGCGGTCGAGGCCAGGACCGGCAAGGATTTCTACGCCGGTTTCGCCACCGGGCTGCTCGGTCGCTATGGTATCGATCTCAACGATCCGTCATCACTCGCCAAACTCGACGCGAACGAGCGCGAGCATTTCTTCCTCGAATGGTATGACGGCTTGATGCAGTATTCGGGCGCCGACAATCCCGATTACTGGATGCGCCAGGTCAACTGGTCGCCCCGGATCACCCAGACGCTGGGCGAGGGCAAGGACAGCGTCATCGGCCTGCTCGACTTTACGGTGACGGGCGCCGAGGCGGGCAATATCACGCATTATGACGGGGTCTCGAACTTCGCCAACGGCCACGGTGCCGCGGTTGCGAGCCTGATGGTGTCCGCGCATGACGGCAAGGGCGTGATGGGCATCGCGCCGATGGCGTCGGTCGTCGCCTACAACCCGTTCGATGCGAGCGAGACCGCAGGCTGGAACGACATCAGGGACGGCATCCTCTCGCTCGGAACGCACGGCGCGAGCATCATCAACATGTCGCTGGGTGTTCCCGGCTGGACGCTGCATCCCGACTGGAACGCCGTGCTCAACGATCCGGGGGTTGCGCTCTCGACCGCATCCTCGGTGTTCGTGATCGCGGCGGGCAATGACGGAATCAGCCAGACCCAGAATATCAACTGGAGCAACACCGCCAATTTCATCGTCGTCGGCTCTGTCGATCCGGCGCGTGCGATCTCGGATTTCTCGAACCGGCCAGGCACCGCCTGCCTCTTGACCGACGGCAAATGCCGCGCAGGCGATGAGCTGATGAATCGTTTCATCGTGGCGCCGGGCGAGATGATCCTTGTTTCGGACGGCCAGGGCGGTGTCACCCGCTATTCGGGCACGTCGTTCGCGGCACCGCTCGTCTCCGGCACGGTTGCGCTGATCCACGACCGCTGGCCGTGGCTCTCCAAATATCCCAGGGAAACGGTCGACATCATCCTGAAGACCGCGACCGATCTCGGTGCGCCGGGTGTCGATCCGGTCTACGGCGTCGGCCAGCTCAACGTGACGGGCGCGCTCTCGCCCATCGATTACAACAAGCTCACCTGGTACCAGATGGACGATCAGGGCCGGGCCAGGCCGATGTCGTCGGCAATGGTCCGGACCAGCGGCAACCTCGACAAGTGGGAAGCCGCGGGCATGTATTTCTATGCGTTCGAGACGATCGGCGGCAGCTACCGCGACTTTGCCATCCCGCTGTCGAGCAAGCTCGTCGACAGCAAGGCGCTCTCCGCCGGCCTGTCGAAGGAGCAGTTCCAGGTATATCTGTACAACCAGGTGATCGACTGGATGAAAAAGGGCTCGTCGTTCACCGACAGCGCCAGCCTGAACTATACCGCCGTTTCGGCGGCGGTCGGCAATCCCGACGGGCTGAATGTGACGATGTCGCTTGCCCCGCGCACCCTCAAGGCGCTGGGGTTCCGTGAGGGACAATCGCCCTACCAGACGTCGCTGCGGGTGGCTGACAGGAACGGGCGGTTCGCGTTCAAGGTCGGTGAGGGCGACGGCGCCATCGAGCTCGGCAACAGCCTCGGCTTTGGCCGCGCATCGGACTATGATTCCTCGCGCGGCGGCGCGAACCCGTTGCTCGGCATGGCCTCGGGCGGCAGCTATGGGCAGTTCAGCTACAATGTGAACGCGACGCTTTCGATATCGGCCGGCGCAACCCGGCAGAACACGCGCTACGATTCAAGGGAGGTTGCGTCGCAATGGGCGGTCGACAACGCGCTCGACGGTTACCGGACCAGCGCCAGCACGGTCTCGGTCTCCTATCGCCCGCAGCCCGGGCTCGAGCTGACCGGCAGCTATACGCGGCTCCACGAAAAGGACGCGATCCTCGGCACACAGGCGCTCAGCCCCGAACTGCTCGGCGGTGGCGCGACCACCGACGGCATGACGCTCGGCGCGACCTATGCGATCAGTCCCACCTTCCAGGTCGCGGCTTCGGCCACGCTCGGGCGGACGGGCTCGACCTCAACGAATGCGCTGATCGCCACCGGGGCGGGGGGCTTCAAGTCGACGGCCTATCAGGTCGCCGTGTCGAAGCAGCAGCTGTTCGGACAGAACGACGCGCTTCGCCTGACGCTGGCGCAGCCGCTCCATGTCGAGAATGGCAGTGTGGACGTCACCAGCCTGCAGGTGATCGACCGCGATACGGGCGCGCTGGGCCTGGTGACCGAGCGCTTCGCGCTTCCGGGCAAGAAGCGGCCGCTGGTCGGCGAGTTCCAATATGCGGCGCCCTTGCTCGACGGCCAGGCGGACCTCGCGCTGTTCGGCAAGATGCAGCTCGCCGGCGATCCGGCGACCGAGGCGAGCGCCGCGGTGATGACCGGGGCGCGGTTCACGCTGCGCTACTGACGTCGGATCGGCGCGCCGATCGCTTTTCGGCTTCGTTAACCCTTCCGCGATAGGATCGATTATCCAGACGGGATTTTCGATGCGCGTCAGATCGGCAGCACTGGCATTGCTTCTTGGCCTGACGGTTGTCGGGGCAAGCGGTGGCGCGCATGCTCAAGACACGCCGCCTGCCATAACCTCCGCCCGTGCCGGCGCACTCAAGGCATTCGATGCCAGGATCGAGGCGACCAAGCAGGCCATGATGGGCGATCCCATGATCGCGCGCAAAACCGCGGAGCAGGCCGTCGGGATGGCCGAGGCAATGGCTGGAGATTCCTCCGTCAGCCGCAAGGATTCGGCCATCTCTCTTGCGACCGCCAAATGGCTTCTCGGCGAGGCTCTGATCGGCCTGAACGATACTGCGCACGCCAAATCGCTGATCGGAGAAGCGCTGGCCGATGTCGTTCGCTTTGATCAAGGTTCGAAGCTGCATGGCGACCTGCTGCGGTCGCGCGCGACATTGTCCGAAATGTCCGGCGATGTTCAGGGCGCGCTCAAGGATTATTTGCAGGCCCATCAGATCTTCCGGTCGGTCGGCCAGGCGCGGTCGCAGGCGATCGCGCTGCAGGATATCGGCGGTCTATATCTTGAAGCGGGCGATTTCGAACGCGTCCGGAGCTATTACAGCCAGTCGTTCGACGCCTATTCCGAGGATCCGTGGCTGAACCTCGCGACATACAACAACCGCGGCCAATCCTATCGTGAGCAGCGCAGGTTCACCGAGGCGGAAGCCGAATACAGGCTCGCGCTTGCCTCTGCCCGCGAACTGCAAAGCCCGCTGCTCGAAGCGCGCATCCTGACCAACCTGGCCGACACCCAGGTCGAAGCAGGCCAGCTCGCCCCGGCAATGCGGACGATCTCCGCCGCAAGCGGTCTCGTCCAGAGTGGCGAAGGCGCTGGCTGGAGGCCGTTCGTCTATGGCGTGCGTGCCAAGATCGAGGCGAAGCGCGGTGCGCTTGCCGAAGCGGCACGTCTCTTGGCCACGGCCTTTGCCGGACAGAAGCTCGACCAGACCGAAATGCCGTTTCGCGAACTGCACAAGGCCGCCGCCGAGGTCTATGAGAAGACGGGTAACGGTGCACTCGCCCTTGCGCATCTCAAGGCGTTCCAGCGGCTCGACAGCGAGGCGCTGCATCTGACGGCGTCGGCCAGCTCGCAGCTCATGTCCGCCCGGTTCGACTTCGCGAACCAGAATCTGCGCATCGCCAATCTGAAGCAGGGGCAGCTCGAGCGCGACATCATGATCGAGCGGCAACGGACACAGTTCAGGACTAACCTGTTCATCGGGCTGGGGACCGCGCTGCTCGTCATCTTCGGGTTGCTCTCGTTCGGTTATGTGTCGATCCGCCGGAGCCGCGATCGGGTGCGCGCCGCGAACACCGAACTTAGCGCCACCAACATCGCACTCGAAAAGGCGCTGAAGGCGCGCGCCGACTTTCTGGCGACAACCAGCCACGAGATCCGCACGCCACTGAACGGCATTTTGGGCATGACGCAGGTACTGCTCGCCGATCGCGGTCTGGCGGGCGGCGTGCGCGAGCGCATCCAGCTCTTGCGCGGCGCCGGCGAGACGATGAAGACGCTCGTCGACGACATTCTCGACGTCGCGAAGATGGAAGCCGGCGAGCTCAGGGTGGTTGGCGCGGAGGTCAACCTCCCGCAGCTCATCGGCGAGACAGCAGGCCTGTGGCGCGAAGCCGCGAGCACCAAGGGGCTGACGCTCGAGTGCAAGCTCGAGAATGTACCCGAGCGCGTGCTCGTGGATGGCGAACGGTTGCGCCAGATCCTGTCCAACCTGCTTTCCAACGCCATAAAGTTCACCAGCGAAGGCGAGGTGACACTCGATGTCCGTGGCATAGAGCAGGACGGTGCCGAGATGATCGAATTCGCGGTGCGCGACACCGGCATCGGGATCTCTGCCGAGGACCAGGCGACGATTTTCGAGCCGTTCACCCAGGTCAACAATTCGACGACACGTGAATTCTCGGGCACCGGGCTCGGCCTCGCGATCTCGCAAAGGCTCGCGAATGCGCTCGGCGGCACGATCAGCATGTCGAGCGTGCCGCGCGAAGGCTCGTGCTTCACAGTGTCGCTCCCGCTTCAGAAGGTCGGCGACGGGCTCGCCCAGGGGGCGCAGGATTCCGGATCGGGGGCCGACCGCCTCGACAAAGCAACAGTGTTGCTGGTTGAGCGAAATCTGATCAACCATGCCCTGATGCGCATGCTGCTGACGCCCGAGACACGCTCGATCGACATCGCGATTTCGGCTGAGGATGCGATCGAGCGCATGGGGCAGGGGCATTTCGATCATGTCGTGATCGAGGGCGCGTCCGCCGGTATCGATGGCATCCGGGCGATCGTGGGGCAGGCTGCGCTTACCGGCGCCCGGACGTCGCTGCTCGCCGCTCCCACCGAGGAACTCGGCGCCGCCCAATTGTTCGCTGCCGGCGTGAGCCAGGTCATCCTGAAGCCCATCGGCGCGGCGGAGCTGATCACGGCGCTGAAGAAGCTTTACGAGGCGCCTGTCGCCACGCTGCCCGATGAGGCCGTTACCAGCAGGCGTTCCGTCGGCTGAGCAGATCCTGCGAAAAGCGCGTATTTACGGAAATATTAACCGTCATTGCCTAATCAGCGGGGAACGCGTGGAGCAGTTCTGGTATGAAAATCCTGTTCGTTGATGACGATGCCATGAACCGGCGTGTCGTGAAGGACATGCTGGACGTCGTCGGCGCGCAGATGGACGAGGCCGACTGCGCCGAGGCGGGCCTGATGAAGATCGACAGCGGCGACTATAACGTCATCCTGATGGATCTGCGCATGCCCGTCATGGACGGGCTGGCCGCCACACGCCAGATCCGCCAGCGCGAGGATGTCAAGGCACAGCTTCCGATCGTCGTGGTCACCGCGGATACGTCCAGCGATCTGCAGGAGCGATGCATGTCCGCCGGTGCGGATTGCGTGCTGATGAAGCCCGTCGCAATGGCGAGCCTTATCGACACGATCGGCAAGCTGCTTGCAAGAGGCTCGGGAGCCGGAATAGTTCTCCAGTAATTCTGGCTATGCCGGCGCTCGCGTTCCTGCAAGCAGCGCGCAGATTGAGTGTAGTTGTCAGGCCGGGGTGCGCGATGGCAGCTTCCAGCCGGGGCGCACGAAGTGACAGGTGTAGCCGCTCGGGTAGTGCTCAAGATAGTCCTGATGCTCGATCTCGGCCTCCCAGAAGTCGCTTGCCGGCGCGAGTTCGGTCACGACCTTGCCGGGCCAAAGCCCGGAGGCCTCGACGTCCAGGATCGTTTCCCGCGCGACCTGATGCTGCTCATCGCTCGTGTAGAAGATCGCCGAGCGGTAGCTTCGCCCTCGATCGTTTCCCTGGCGGTCCACCGTCGTCGGGTCATGGATCTGGAAGAAATATTCCAGAATCGCACGAAAGCTGATTACGTTCGGGTCGAAAAAGATCTCGAGCGCTTCGGCGTGGTCGCCATGATTTCGATAGGTGGCATTGGGGGTATCGCCCCCGGTGTAGCCGACGCGCGAGGAGAGGACGCCCGGCATGCGCCGCATCAGGTCCTGCATGCCCCAGAAGCAGCCTCCGGCGAGTATGGCGCGTTCCCTGGTCATGACGGATCCTCCACCTGATCGAGATAGTCCCCATAGCCCTCCGCCTCCATGTCATCCCGGTGGATGAAGCGCAGCGAGGCGGAGTTTATGCAGTAGCGTAGCCCACCTTGATCTTGCGGACCGTCTGGAAAGACATGGCCGAGATGGCTGTCGCCATTTGCGGAGCGAACCTCCACACGCACCATGCCGTGCGACGTGTCGCGCACTTCGTTCACATGTGCGGGCTCGATAGGCTTTGTGAAGCTGGGCCAGCCCGAGCCCGAGTCGAACTTGTCGGTGGATGCAAACAAAGGCTCGCCGGACACGACGTCGACATAAATGCCCGGCATCTTGTTGTGGAGATATTCCCCGGTTCCCGGACGTTCGGTGCCGCTTTGCTGGGTGATCCTGAACTGCTCGGGGGAGAGGCGTGAAATTGCCTCTTTCGACTTGCGATAGTGTGTCATGGTTTCGGTCTTTCTCATTGTTTGGTGTTTTCGAATGCATCTGGCGCGGGCCCGTTCGTCGGCCCGGACGCCTTGCTATCCAGCGACGCGGAGGACAATCTTGCCGCCGGGATTGGGTCGCTGGCCCGCGAGGATTTCATGCGCGTCCCTGGCCGCGGTGAGAGACAGCACAACGCCAACGTGGGTACGCAGATCGCCCGAAGCAAGCAGTCGCGCGATGTGATCGAGCTTGGCCGTTGTGACCGCGACGAGAAAAAAGTGCGCGCTTACGCCGAAGCTTCTCGCTTTTTCCTGGTTCGGGGCGGAGACCGCCGATACCAGTTTTCCGCCGCGCCGCAGGACCGCACCGCGCTCATGCGGCGCGGCACTTGCGACGTTGTCGTGCTCATGTCGTCAAATGCTTCATGGTGTTTCTCCATCGGTTTGATGAGGAGAAAGTGGGGCTCCATCGGTTCAGAAACAGATGCAAGAATGCTGTATTTTTGTGTACCATCGGAGGACGGCCGAGCACATCTCCGTCGAGATTGATCGGACACCAAGCTGGCAGATGCGCTGTTCATGGCGCGCGCCCGAAGAAACCAGACGGGCTTGATCACCGCTACCGCTGCTCACCTGTTGAGGACGTTGTCAGATCGGAAGGCGGCGTTTCGCCAGGCGCAGCGGGGCGAAATTGGGTCTGATCTGCAAATCCGGCGCGTCTCGAATTCAACGGCCGGTTGATCGGTTGAGGCGCACGAGGTGCCGGAAAACGGGCTCGTAGAGGGGGTGCTCGAAGATGCAGCCCGCCTCGAAATCGCGGACCCAACGGACACGCGCGAGGCGGGACTCGAGGCCGGGCAGTGTCACCCACAATTCCATGCCCGGCTTCAGGTGCTTGAATGTCTGGAGGCGGAAGCCCGTTCTGGACAGGTCCGTGATGCTGCTTGGAACCGAAGGTTCGGTGGGTCTCCTGAGCTTGATCTCAACATTCAGTTCGCATCTCTCCGCCCTGCGCGCGTTGTCGAAACGATTCTCGCGTGCTCTCATTCCTCGCCCTTCAAGCCGTGAAAATTATCGTGATCCTGGACCTCGGACACGAGGACGAGAACGATCGAGACGTTGTCAGTCCCTCCTGCCCGCAACGCGCCATCGACGAGTTTGGCAGAGGCATCAGCAAGATTTGATGTGAGGAGGGACCTTATCTGTTCGTCGTCGAGAAGGCCCCAGAGCCCATCCGAGCACAGCAGATACAGATCGCCGGCGGCGATGCGCTCCTGGGTGAAGTCCAGCGCGATATGTTCGGCGACGCCAATGGCCCTTGTGACGATATTGGCCTGCGGATGATTGCGCGCCTGCTGCTCGTCGATCACGCCCGCATCGACGAGTTCCTGGACAAAGCTGTGGTCGTGCGTCAGCCGCTCCAGCCGGTCTGCACGCATCCGGTACACGCGGCTGTCTCCGGCCCAGAAGATGGTCGCCAGGCCGCCATGAATATGCAGACCCGCCAGCGTGGACCCACAGGTCTGCCCGGTGGCTTGCGCGAGACCGAAGACGATCGCGTTGGCACTTTCGATCGACCTTTGGATCCCGGCGCGATCCACCAGCTCCGGGTCATCGCTCAAGGCGACAAGGGCACGGATGACGATTGCTGCCGCTTCATCGCCCATGGCGTGTCCGCCCATGCCGTCGGCGACCGCCCACAAAGCCGCCTCCGAACAGTCGAGCAAACGATCCTCGTTGATTGTGCGAACCGCGCCGATATGCGTGCGCGCGACCGATCGAAGCCCGAAGCGGTCGGTCGATGCCGGCGGGCGACGGGGGGACAGCGCATTCATTCGGTCTGACCTTCGAGATCTGCGGCGGCCTCCTCATACGCCTTCACGAAGGCGTGATTGAGCGAGCCATCTCCCTCTCCGGCGATCTCGCGGGAGAGCTCGGCATAGCGACGGCGGGCTTCCTCCCATTGTATGGCGCCGCGGCCTTTCAACAAGGAGCTTCTGTTCCGGGTATCGGCATCAATCGCCGCCGGATCGAATGCCTGCACAGCCGCGCGCATCGTTTCGCGAAACGCGCTGAACGTCGCGATCAGGTGCTTTTTTATGTCGCAGAACGAGGCGGTGAGAGCTTCGGGTCCAGTCAGGAAGCCGTGTTCGCCGGCAAGCAGAAGATCGAGCGCGAGCCGCTGCGTCGGGGCCCATTTGAACGGGTTGTTGTTCGTTCCGCCGATTGTGGTTCGTGCGAGCTGATAGTGGCGGCGCGCACGCTCCCGCTCGGACATCAGGTCTCCGACGCCGAGCACCATCTGGCGATACACGGCGCCCGCACGCCGCATGATTTCCTCGGGGGCCTCGGACGAAAAGGCCGACGCGTCCAGGCCGGCGCCCTGGCAGAACGCCTCCAGAAGAGAGCCTTCGCCACTGCGCTCGACGGGGGCGGGGGCGTCGCTCCAGTCGGTAGGAACCGCGGCCGAATTGCCGAGCGGAGGCGACAGAATGAGCGTCTGCCCTTCACCTGTCGACGCGAGGCGCGCCTGCGCAGCAAAATCCGCCACCAGCCGATAGGGACCGAGGCGCAACGTCGTCGGAAGCACGACGGTGATGTCGGTATCTTCGGGCATGCGGACATTGGTGTTGTCATCGAACACGCCGTTCGCACCGATGCATCGCAGCGTCAGCCCATCCGCCCCCGCGCGAAACTCGCAATGCCACCTGGAAATCTCGCGGCCGGGATCGTGCATAACCCAATCGGCGGTGGGATCGCGGCCGATCCGAAGCGTACCGTCCTGCAACAGGCGCGCGTCCACGGCCTGCTCGGCATCGTCCAGCTCGAACAGCTTGAATATGTACATGGCCGCCTCAGGCCGCTTCCCGGCTTGCGCCGGTGGATGGGGCCTGGCCGACCCGGGTCATGAGCATTTCCTGCATTTCGCCAACAGGTCCCCGCGCCGCCGTTCGTTCCTCGATGGACGCGACGAGTCGGTTGAAGGCATCGAACAACTGACCCACCTCGTCCGTTCGCTTGTGGGAAAGGCGAAAGGCGGTGTTGCCCTTGGCCGCGTCGCCCATCGCGCGCGACAGTGAACGGAGCGGCCGCGAAAGCTGCCGGGCGCTCAGATAGCCGATCGCGGCAATCACGGCGATGACGAACAGCGACAGGGAGAAGAGCAGCAGCCGGGCATCGCGCATGGCGGCATCGATAGCCGAGCGGTCGAAGTCCATGTGGACTTTGCCGAAATCGGCCCCCGCGTAGCGTACCGGCCTGGTGAAGCGATAGCCGGCAGAGGAGCCAGCCTGGGCGGCTCGCGCCTGATGGCGCGTCCCGACCAGCGACTTCGATCCGGCCGCGCGAACCACGCCCTTGTCGTCGACGACAACCAGATTGCGGATATTGCGATCTCGGGCAGCGGTTTCGACGAAGGCCTGCAGCGGGAGCCAATCCTGCTGGTCAGCGGGCAATCCAGCATTGTCAGCCACCAGGAGCGCTGCGTTGCGTGCGACGAAATCCGTCATGGACGATCCCGATGTCAGTGCCATGCGTTCAAGCGTATCGCTCTGCCGTTCCAGCACGAGCGTCACTCCGAAGGTAAGAGCGACAGCCGCGGCAAGGGCAAATGTCAGCGGTAGTTTAATCCGTAGCGCCATGCCGTGACGCGGAGCTTCGCGCTGCTGGGTCGCGGCTTCGAGCTCGCGTGTGAGAGCGTCCCGCGCCTGTGCCGCGTCAGCGAAGCGATCGGACGCCTTCTTCGAAAGCAGTTTGCCAATGATGAACTCCAGTCCACGCGGGCAATTGTTCACCTGATTGGCGATCGCGGGCGGGTCCTGCTGTGCGATCTGGATCGCGAGATTGGCCAGTCCGGTGGCGGGAAAAGCGGGGCCACCCGTCACCATTTCGTATAGGACCGCTCCCAGCGAGAATTGATCGGCGCGCGCATCGACCGGCAGGCCCATCGCCTGCTCCGGACTCATATAGCGCGGCGTGCCCATGACCTGGCCCGCCTTGGTCTGCTGCACCTCGCGTTCGTTAGCGGAAGTGTCGCGCGCGTCGACGCGGGCTATGCCGAAGTCAAGCAGCTTTGCGGTGGAGCCGTCGTCGCATACCAGGATGTTGGATGGCTTGACGTCGCGATGGATGACTCCGCGACCATGGGCAAAGGCAAGCGCGTCCGCGAGCTGCCGCCCGAGCATCAACACCTGGTCGCCGTCTAGCCGACCCTTCTCCTTCAGGATTTCGTCGAGCGGTCGGCCCTGCAGATGCTCCATCGCGATATAGGGGACGCCGTCGGCCTCTCCCACGTCATAGACCGTGACAATATGGGCATGAGACAATATGCCCGCGGCCCGCGATTCACCGAGGAATCGCTGCACGATTTCGGGATCGCGCCGCAACTCGGCCTTGAGCACCTTGATCGCCACCGGACGATCGATGCTCGGATCGTGCGCCAGATAAACCTGGGCCATCGCGCCCTCGCCGATCTCGGCGTCGATCCTGTATCGTCCGATCCAATCCATGATGCCTACCTCATGACGCCCCGGCGCGTCCAAAAAATGTCGCTGCCACTTGCTGCGATCGCGCAGTCGCCCCGCTCATCGCTTTGCTTTCACCGTCTTGCGGATGCGGATAGCCCGTTCGAGATCGCGCTTGATGAGGGCGTTGCCGGGATCGAGCGTTGACGCCTGGTGCAGCAGCACGACTGCGCGGGCCAACTGCCCCTGATTGAGCGCGGAAAGTCCGGCGCCCCGCAATGCGCTCGCACGGGCGCGGTCGGGGGCGGGCGCGGCCTGAGGCGCGGCGGCACGAGAGGGTGCCGAGGAAGCGGCGGGCCGCGCATCCTCGGCTGGCGTCGGCCGCGAGGCTGCGGCCGCCTTGGGCGCATCTCCGGGGATCCGGATGATTTGACCGGCGCGAAGCGCCGATGGCACCGGCATGCCATTATACTTGGCCAAGGTGTGGAATTTCAGCGGATCGTCGAGAAAACGCTTGGCGAGCTCGACCATCGTATCGCCGGGCTGTGCGCGATACTCGAAGCTCTTCGTGCCCAATGTCGCGACGGGATCAGCGTCCAGGCTTGCAATCAATCGCGTGGCCGTGCTGTCGCTCGGGTCGCGTTTCAGCATCTGATGCAACAGCTTGCGCGCTTCCTTTTCTCGGCCGTCATTGAGCAGCGCGATGACGTCGTCCATCTGCTGGGCGTTGCTGATCGGCTGAATCGTTGCGGGACGGCTGGTGCTCCCCGGCTTCTGCGCGCACCCCCCAGCGAGGAGGATGAACGTGAACAGGACGGCAGGGAGAAGCCGGCTGCCGAAGCGTGAACCTGTGACGTCCTCAGTCATATCGTGCTCGCCATGAGCCGTCCCTGGAGCGCGGCTGGAGAAAGGTCGCACATTTGCCGGATGCGCTCGCCATCGCGCGCAAAGTCGACAAAGGCCGATGCTTGAAGCGGGGGAGAGAAATAATAGCCCTGAAACAGCGTGCAGCCGTGTCGGCGCAACCATGCGAATTCCTCATGGCGTTCCACGCCTTCGGCGAGCACGGAAATGCCGAGGCCGCGACCGAGCGCGATAATGCTTTGGCAGATCGCCTGGCTGTCCCTGTGATCGTCGACATGATTGACGAATTCGCGATCGATCTTGAGTTTGTCGAAGCTCAACCGCTTCAGATAGCTGAGGCTCGAATAACCCGCGCCAAAATCGTCGATCGAAATCGAAATGCCGAGTTCCCTGAGCTCCTTGAAGAGCGTGTTCGCGCTCGCCGGGTCAACCGCAGCCACTGTCTCGGTCAATTCCAGCTCCAGCAGCGACGCACTCAGCCCGTGTCGGTCGATGGTGCGTTTTATGAGCAGGTGGAGGTCGCTGCGTTCGAGTTGATGCGCCGACAGGTTCACCGCCACCTTCACATCAGCCATGCCGCTCATTTCCCAGGCCCGCGCCTCGCGGCATCCATTGTTCAGCGTCCAGAGACCAATCTCCTCGGCGAGCCCGGCGGATTCGACGACGGGAACGAAGCTCGATGGAGACACGAGCCCGTGGATCGGGTGTCTCCATCGCAGCAGCGCCTCTGCGCCGCATATCCTGTTTTCAGCCGCATCTATGAACGGCTGGAACCAGAGCTCGAATTGGTGACGGGATATGGCCTGGCGAAGGTCTTGCTCAAAGTTGAAGGATTGGCGCGCGACCACCACAGGATTGGCCGCGGAGATCGGCTCGGCGCCATGACCGCGGATGGCCAAGCTGGCCAGGGCGCGCGCAAGCAGATCTTCCGGCACAAGTGCGCCGCCATCATGAACCGTGAAACCCGAACGGATCTGCGGGAGCATGTCGAGGTCGGCAAATACCATCCGATCCTGAAGCGCGTAGCATATCGCGTCGAGCTCGGTCCGTGCCTGCGCGCTGGGCGTGTCGTCGAACCAGATCGCGAACCGCGCACGATCGACATGGGCAACGACGCGTTGGCTGCCGACCATGCGCATGATGCGTTCTGCTATCGAATTCAGCGTCCGTTCTGCCAAGGCGACATCGAAAGCGCATAACCCGTCGAAATCGGCAAGTTCTATCACTGCAAGCAGACAGTCTTCGCTTGCCGCTTCCGACCGCCTCTGGATTGAGGCGATCAGCAGTTCGCGCGTGGGCAATCCCGTGATTGCGTGGCGCTGGGTCGCGCGATGTCCTAATTGGTCGAGGCACGCTGCCGCTACGTCGATCCCCTTGCCAATGCGTGCGATGGAATCGGAATCGGCTGCGTCATGGGTGTTCGTCCCGGCTGCTCCGAGGCGGCGTTCAATCGTGCAGGCAAGCGTCTCGAGTTTGCGGTCCACGCGGCGTCCCGCAATGGCGGTAACGGTGGTAGCCGAGATCAACGTCGCTACCGAGAAAAGCACCCATGCCGGCAGATCAGCGGACCGGGCAAGCCACAGCAGTACGGAAAGACCCGGACCAAGTGCCACCAGCAGCGCGCACATCCAGGTAACGCGCCGCAAACCGCGCGCGGTTGTCCTGGCCTTCCGGTAGGGACTTCCCGTCATCAAGCACCCCCGCCTCGTTGTGGCGTCGAGACTAAGCAGGATTGGCAAATAAACTATTAAGCGCGGGCACCCAAAAACACTGGAAAAACGGAAAAAAGACTAACCTGGATCAAGTTCGGGGGCAGATTCGGCGAGGCCTTCCTTTCGCCTGGAAACCGATTTTTGCAGTGTCGGCCCATCCGGCCGCGCACCCAAATTTTCCCGCCCTGGCTGATGCATGCGGCTCATTGGCCCGTCGGCATCTCCAGCGCCCATGCAATGCTTATGACAAGGGAGGTTATCTCGACCTTCATTTTCGCGGGACGACGGCTCGCGCCCCGATCTCGCCGTTCGGAAGGGGAATAGACTCGAAAGGGGGATAGACGCTCCTGAAAGCTGCCCAAGGTTCAGGCTGCTGCTTGCACGTGGTTGAGGTGGAAAGCCGCCAGCCGCCTATGCAGTCAGCGCCTGCGATCGACTGCGATCCAGTTCGTTTCCCAGGTTGTCCCGCCATCGGCCGAGAACGCCTGTTCGAAGCGTGCGGAGTTTGGCGTGACGTCCGAGATCACGAAACGGACAAGGACCGTGCGGTCATTGACGGTGTCCATTCCATAGAAAGTTCCCCGGCCCTTCTCGTCGAACGCGCCGGTAACCGGTGGCGTCAGGAGGCCACTACGGATGTTGGCGAAGTTGAGTGTCCATTGCCGCGCTTTTGGATTGTAGAGCCGGAGCGACATGCCCTCGATCTTTCCGGAGGCGCCTTCTGCCGAAAGCTCGACGAGATTGGCGCGGCCGCCCAAAACCGCCCGAACCTCACTTGTGCCCCGATATTCGACCCATCGGGTCGATCCTGTCAGCGGTTCCGGCAGATATCGCAATTGCGTCGTCCAGCTTCCGATTTCCCAGTCGAAATCATGGCTCCCGTCGCGCGACTCCGCAGTGCTTGATGACGCCTCCTGTCCGAAGCCCGGCACGGGACGGGCAAGGAGAAAGGTAGCTACGGCGAGTGCGCTAGCTGCGCGTGTCAGCCATGCCTTCACCAGAAGATCCGTTTATCGGCATCGTTCACGATGACAATTTCATATATGTCCCGCATCAGCACCTCTCCAATTTGTATCGGGCTCCGCCCAAATTCGGAAACCGCCCTCATTCCAGTCATCCAGCGTATCTTGCCCATCACCTGAAAGCAGTCCTACATTCAGGACTCTCCCACACGGCCATAGTGCGATAGAAGGCTGCTCGTCTGTCTTTGGAAGCACACATGTGCGCGAGCTACAAGGTCGTCGCTACCAGACAACGGAGAAGCTTGAATGGTATCGGTCCGATATATCGTTGCCGATGTCGACGAGGCGGTCGCATTCTATCGAGATAATCTCGATTTCAAGGTCGACAAGCACAATCCGAGCAAGTTCGCCGCGCTGCTGCGCGACGAAATGACGCTGTATCTCAGCGCCCCAGGTGCCGGAAGCGGCGGTCAGGCGGGCGGCAATCCGAAGCCGGGCGGGTGGAACCGCTTTATGATCGTTACGAACGAGCTCGATGTTTTGATTGAGCGGTTGCGCCGGGCCGGGGCACGGTTCCGCGGCGATATCAGCGACGGCGGCGCCGGCCGCGCCATCCTGCTCGAGGATCCATCGGACAATGTCATCGAGCTATTCGAGTTCAAGAAGGACTGAGCCTGGCGTACTAGCCGGACTTCACGAAGCCTGGCCAGCAGCATAGTCCATAGCAGCACGTGGGGCATGGGCAATTCGCTGCCTCGCCCGTTGACCGAATCGAAGACGGGGGAGCAGATTGCCCGCGGCCGCCTGTCGCTAGCGCACCAGATTATTCGACGGCCGATTGTCGCCTTCTCGGAGCAAGCGCAAATGGTGAGGCCAACATGCAGAAAATCGACCAAGTGAACCATGGGGCCTTACCGCGATCCATATTGCGTGGCATTGCCGTGCCGATCCTTATCGCCGGCGCCCAGGTCAGTGCGCAAACGGGTGCGCCCGGAGACCCGGCGGACCCATCGGTCTCGCGCAAAAATCTCCAGCAGCGTGATCTCAGCATCCCCGGTCGTGAGGTGTTCCAGTCCGAGGTCAGTCTCGCGCCCGGAGCGGCATTTCCCCGCCACAGCCATCCCGGCGAAGAGCTCATCTATGTGCTGAAGGGCACCTGGGTTTACCAGCTCGATGGACAGGAACCGAAGACGTTCAAGGCCGGCGACGTCCTGTTTATCCCATATGGCGTGGTCCACTCGGCCAAGAACGTCGGAAACGAAACCGGCATCGAACTGGCCACCCATATCGTCGAGAAGGGCAAGCCGCTGCTGACGCTGGCCAAGTAATCATATTCGCGGCACTCGTCAGGTGCTGGAACGGTCTGGCCTCAGTTGACCGCCTCCGGCACCTTCTCGACCCACTCCGGATAGAAGACCGGGGGGCGAATTGACCATCCGGCCGCCATGACCTGTTCGATCGAGACCGATTGCAACAGTTCCTTTCGCTGAGCCGGATGAATACCGGGCAGCGACGCGGCAGCGCAGAACGCACTGACCAGCCAGGGCCGCACTTCCGGCCCGATCAGCCGCTCATACAGGAAACGATAGGCATCAAAGCTGCCGATCTTGCCTTCACTGAGGTCGGCAGCGGACACCGAGACAAGAGATCCCAGAAAAGGCTCAAGCGCCTCGTCCTCGTCCAGCAGGCACGCGCGGATTATCTTGAGCGTTTTGTAGCGGCGCGCCTGAGCCATGATGCCCGCCGCCTCGGCCGGGTCGCGCGCCCAGTGGGCAGGCGCGTCCCTGCGGTCAAAGGCAACGTCCAGCGACCGGCGAATGTATCGCTGCTCCGCTGGAGCAAAGCTCGCAAATGACATCATTTCGGCGAGTATCCGGGTGGATTGCTTCCGGGTCATCGCAAACTCCTTTCAGGAGTCGTTCGATCAGCGCCCAATTGCTACTTATCGCGCCCGCGTGTGGCCCACCATCAAGTGAATTCGAAAGACTGCCTTTCAAAAATAGGGGCGAGTGGCCTCGCCACCGTCGTGGGCGAAACCAGATCGCTAGGCGTCGGGGCGAATGGTGTTGAGGTCCATCAACTTCTCCCTCAGCCGCGGTGTCATCCAGTCCAGGAAGGCCCGCACCTTGAGCGGCATCAAGCCCTGCTTCACATAGATGAGATGGACGGGGAGCGATGTGCGTTCATATTCGTCGAGGACGGTGGTCAATGCCCCGGATCGCAGTTCCTTTTCCACACCGCTCCGTGCCATCCTGGTCAGTCCAATGCCTCTTACTGCAGCTTCGATCAAAACGCTTGCCCTGTTTGCCCTCACCCGGAACTGCGGCCAACTTTCAAACGGCTCCCCTTCCACCAAATAGGTCCAACTGGCAGGACCGAGCGAGTTGAACAAGATTCCATCATGCTCGCGGAGATCCTCGGGATGTGAGGGCCGGCCCTTGCGTTTCAGGTAGTCCGGACTGGCCACCGTCGACACGATTACTTCACCGACTTTGACGACGTACAGTGAGCTGTCGCCCAGGCCGCCCAGACGGATCCCGACATCGACGCGCTCCTCGATGAGGTCCACGACCCGTTCCTCCGAGATTATGTTTAGGGATATATTGGGGTGCTCGTCCAGGAACTCGAGTGCGAGCGGCACGGCCAGGCCGCGTGAGGCCCCGCCTGGCACGGTAATATTAAGCTCACCGCGAGGCTCGTCATACTCGCCGGATGCACGGCGTTCGGCCTCGTCCAGCTGGGCGACGATCGGCCGAATTGTGTCGACATAATCGCGGCCCGCGTCGGTCAGCTGGATGTTGCGGGTGGTGCGGATCAGCAGCCGCGATCCGAGACGGTCCTCGAGTTCACCCAGTTTGCGACTGACGCTGGGCAGCGAGACATTCAGCTTTCGACCTCCAGCCGAAAGGCTGCCGGCGTCGACCACCGCCAGCAACACTTGCATGGCGTCGAGACGATCCATGTCGCACCTGTCAAATGGCGGTCCGAAAATAACTGTTTTTTGGGGGTGCGCCTAGGCCGGATGGGCGAGGACGGAGGGGGGCGAAGACCGTCCTCGTTCTAAGCGAAACGAGGTCGCTAAGGGGCGGGACGGATGGCGTTGAGGTCCGTCAATTTCTGCCTCAGCCGCGGCGTCATCCAGTCCAGGAAGGCGCGAACCTTGAGCGGGAGCAAGCCCTGTTTCACATAAATGAGATGCATGGGGATCGACTGACATTCATATTCGTCAAGAACCGTGGTCAATGCGCCGGATCTTAGTTCCTTTTCCACGCCGCTTCGGCCCACCCTGGTCAACCCAAAGCCCCTGACGGCGGCCTCAATGCAAACGGTCGCCCGATTTGCCCGCACGCGGCAACGGGGCCAACTCTCAAACGGCTCCCCGTCCACCGAATAGGTCCAACCGGCGGGTTTGAGCGCACCGAACAGGATCCCGTCATGATCGGGAAGTTGCGCGGGATGGGTCGGGCGCCCCCTGCGTTCAAGATAGTCCGGGCTGGCCACCGTCGACACGATCACGTCACCAATTCTCACCGAGTAAAGCGAGCTGTCGGCCAGATCGCCGAGACGGATGCCGACATCAACGCGCTCCTCTACGAGATCGATAACCCGCTCTTCCGAGATTAGGTTGAGGGATATTTCGGGATGCTCGTCGAGGAACTCGAAGATGAGAGGCACGGCCATTAGACGAGAGGCGGCGCCTGGCACGGTAATGTTCAACTCACCGCGAGGCTCGTCATATTCGCCGGAGGCGCGCCGTTCTGCCTCATCCAGCTGGGCGACGATCGGACGAATTGTGTCGACATAATCGCGGCCCGCGTCGGTCAGCTGGATGTTGCGGGTAGTGCGGAGCAGCAGCCGCGAGCCAAGACGGTCCTCGAGTTCCGACAGTTTGCGGCTGACGCTGGGCAGCGAGACGTTCAGCTTTCGCCCGCCTGCCGAAAGGCTGCCGGCGTCAACCACCGCCAGCAACACTTGCATCGCGTCGAGACGATCCATGTCGCACCTGTCAAATGACGGTCCGAAAATAACTGTTTTGGTGGTTTGCGCCTAGGCCGCGTGGGCGAGGACGGAGGGCGCGAAGACCGTCCTCGCCCGCCGGCGAGGTCAGCGGGGGAGCGGGGCAGGGGGCTGCCTCTGCAGGCGACCGCGAAACCGCGGCAAGACAAGAAATAGCATCCAGGCCGACCATGAGTAGCCACGTTTGCCAAAAGGCACCCTTTCGAAAATTCGACATTGTTGCGCGAACGAATTTGCGGTCAGATCGAACGCACGGGAGCGGCCATGCTTTGAATGGAGCAATTGATGGCTGAACTTGATCACCCACCGGATCGCGCCGCTGCGCCCTAGCGCAGCCTGATCGCCGACAAGCCCAATCGTGAAAAGCGAGCCTGAGCGCTCGCCAATGCAAGCAACTCGCCGACCGGCGAGGAGGAGAAGTGATGCTCTCGAACTTCGACTTGAACAGTATCTGTTACAGTCTCGGCCTGGCCATTTCCGGCTCGATCGTCGCGCCCGCCCTTGCGGTGGTCTTGGCAACGCCCGCTTCAGCGGCAGAGGCGTCGGATGAGGCCATCCGGCCTTACAGGGTCCATGTTCCCGATCAGGAAATCGCCGATATGCGCCGGCGCCTGGCGGCGACCCGCTGGCCCGACGCCGAAACCGTCATGGACAAGTCGCAAGGCGCACACCTTGCCGATCTGCAGAAACTGGTTCGCCACTGGGCGACCGATTACGACTGGCGCAAGGCAGAAGCAAAGCTCAACGCCTTTCCGCAGTTCAAGACCATGATCGACGGGGTGGAGATTCACTTCATCCACGTGCGTTCCAAGCATCCCAATGCCATGCCGCTGATCGTCACGCATGGCTGGCCGGGCTCAGTGTTCGAGCAGATCAAGATCATCGAACCGCTGACCAATCCGACCGCGAATGGCGGCAGGGCGGAAGATGCCTTCGACGTCGTGATCCCGTCGCTGCCGGGCTACGGCTTTTCGTCGCGCCCCACCGAGACCGGATGGGACGTCGAGCGCATCGGCCGTGCCTGGGACGTGCTGATGAAGCGGCTCGGCTATACGCGCTACGTCGCGCAGGGCGGCGATTGGGGCGCGGGCGTCGTCGAGGCGATGGCGCGGCAGGCGCCGGCGGGATTGCTTGGCATCCATACCAATCTGCCCGCGGTGTTTCCGTCCGACGCCGCCGAGGCGATCTCGACCGGCGGGCCCGCGCCAGCCGGGCTGTCCGAAAAGGAGCATACCGAATTCAACGCAATGCAGTCGTTCATCAAGACTGGCGGCTGGGGTTACCTGACGATGATGAGCGCAAGGCCGCAGGCCGTTGGCTACGGGCTGACCGACTCCCCGGCGGGCCTTGCGGGCTGGATGCTCGTCCATGGCGGGTTCGGCAAATGGACCTATGGCGCGGACCCGGCGCAGCGGCCGACGCCCGACGAGGTGCTCGACAATTTCTCGCTGCACTGGCTGACCAACACGGCTTCGTCGGGGGCGCGGCTCTACTGGGAAAACCGCAACCAGAACCTGATCAGCGCGGCCGCGCAGAAGACCAATGAGATCAAGATCCCGGTGGCGATCACGACCTTCCCCGACGACGACCTGTTTCGCGCGCCGGAGACCTGGGCGCGCCGCGCCTTTCCCAGCCTGGTGTACTTCAACGACGCCGAAAGGGGCGGCCATTTCCCCGCCTGGGAAGAGCCGATGATCTTTGCCCGCGAAATCCGGGCCGCTTTCAAGCCGCTGCGGTGAGATCGCCGCAGCGAACACAGCCGAGAAAGGAAATTGCGATGAAGTTCGGCAAACCGCTTACTGCAATTGCCATTGGCAGCCTGCTCACTACCGTCGCCTTCGCCCAGAGCGCGAAGGATATCCGCGGCCCTTCCCCCTATGTCGCGGTCGAGAACGAACCTCCGCCGAAGCTCATCGTCGATCCTCCGCTTCCCGAGGGGCTGAAGATCGGCGTCTTCTGGGCCCAGTACCGTGTGGAGAATATGCGCATCGTCCCCGTGTTCGGGGAGAGCGCCGCCCAGGTGTCGCCGCGGATCGGGCATCTTCACGTCATTGTCGACGATCTGCCCTGGTGGTGGGCGGATGCAAGCGACAACAACACCGTCGACATAGCCGGATTCCCGCCGGGCCCGCACAAGGTGAAGATCAGTCTCGTCGACGCCAATCACAACGCCATAGCGGGTCAGGAGGCGACGTTGAACTTCATCATCCCCGCAGGGGCGAAACTGCATTCACACTGAGTAGCCCGTGGTTCGGCCCGATGAGGACGCGTAGCAAAGAGCAACATTGACAACCATCCTACTAGTAGGTAGATATCGAGTCAGTTCGTTGCCGCCCGGATAGGGACCACGACAATTGAGGAATTTCAGCATGACCAACATGATCGACTGGAAGCAGACAATCCGCGACGTCAATGGACGCCTCAAGCAACTGGGTTCGCGCACGCCCGATACGCTCCGCGGGGCGGCGCTCCTTGGCAGCGCCGGCGCTGCGACAAATCATCTCGATGCCAAGGTCCGCGAGCTGATCGCGCTCGCGGTTGCGGTCACGACGCGCTGCGACGGCTGCATCGCCTTTCACTCCGCCGAAGCGGTAAAACTCGGCGCTTCCGATGAGGAGATCGCCGAAGCGCTCGGCGTCGCCATCAACCTCAATGCCGGCGCCGCCCTGATTTACAGCAGCCGCGCGCTCGATGCCGTAGATAACTTCAGGAATTCCTGAACACTAAGGAAGGACCACTATAATGCTGAATGGAAAGACTGCGCTCGTCACGGGCGGTACTTCGGGGATCGGTCTCGCGACGGCGAAGATCCTGCACAAAAACGGTGCGCGCGTGGCCATCGCCGGCCGCAATGAAGATGGTCTCGAACGCGCCCGCCGCGACATTGGCGACGACGTCCTGACCTTCAGGGCCGACGTGCTCTCGCGCGACGACCTCAGGAAGCTCGCGGCCGACGTGAATGAGGCGTTTGGCGGCCTCGACATCTTCTTCGCCAATGCCGGCATCGCTTATGTCACGCCGCTGGCGACTACCACCGAGGATCAGTTCGATCGCCTGATGGATACCAACGTCAAGTCCGTGTTCTTCTCGGTCCAGGCGATCGAGCCGATCATGCGCGAAGGCGGCTCGATCATCCTGAACACGGCCTG
The DNA here is from genome assembly GCF_058781925.1 of Sphingobium sp. FW306-1B-F04DB. Lineage (NCBI taxonomy): Bacteria > Pseudomonadati > Pseudomonadota > Alphaproteobacteria > Sphingomonadales > Sphingobiaceae > Sphingobium > Sphingobium sp. FW306-1B-F04DB. Next base: position 25,863 of record NZ_JBYSXE010000047.1, read on the forward strand.
GCTCAACCAGGTTGGCGTGCCGGGGCGCGCTGCGCTTTCGGCGTCCAAGGCCGCGGTCCGCTCCTTCGCACGCACCTTCTCGGCCGAATTGCTGAGCCGCCGCATCCGCGTCAACGCGATCAGCCCTGGCCTGATCGAGACTCCGATCCTTCGTGGCGTCGGCCAATCCGAGCATCCGGGTCAGACCGAAGAGCAGTTCCGCGACTATCTCGCGGGCGCCGCCCGCCTGATCCCGATCGGCCGCCTTGGCCGGCCCGAGGAGATCGCCGCTGCTGTCCTGTTCCTTGCCAGCGACGCGTCGAGCTACATGCTTGGTTCGGAACTCGTCGTCGACGGCGGTTTCGGGGAACTCTGAGAACCGCGGGCAGACAGGAACGACGGACCGGGGAGCGGCCGCGCTCCCCGGTTCCATGCCATTCTGGATCGTTGACTGCCGTACCTTGTAGTTGGTAGCCCACGCGAATGCCCGGGGCACCGCGTGTCGGGGCGATTTGCGCGGCTTGAGCGCCATAGGGAATGAAATTGGATGTCCGGTAGCACGCGCGATGCAATCATGGACGCTGCCGAGCGCCTGTTGCGCTCCAGGGGCTATGCCGCCTTCAGCTATGCCGACCTCGCCGAAACGGTCGGCATCAGGAAGGCGAGCATCCATCACCATTTCCCGACCAAGGAAGATCTCGGCACGGCAATCGTCAGGGATTATATCCGCAAGGTCGCAGAAAATTTCGCCCATATCGAGGCCGCGTCACACCGGCTGGACGACCGCCTCGAAGGATTTCGCCAGGGATTTCGGGTCGGCGCTGACCTGGGGATGCTTCCGCTCTGCGGTGCGCTCGCCGCTGAAATGGCCGCGCTGCCGGCGAGCTTGCAGAAGCTCACCAACGAGTTCTTCGACCTGCAACTCAATTGGGTGACGAAAATCCTCGACGAGGCAGCGGCGGCCGGTGAGATATCGGCCGACATCGACACGGCGCAGAGAGCCTACCAGCTCCTGAGCGTGATGGAGGGGTCCAGCTTCATCGATTGGGCGATGAAAGACGGTCGCCGCCTGGAATTGAGCGTCCTCTCACAACTCGCGCGGATGCCCACGCCTCCCTAGCAGGCGACCAATGCGGATGGGCGGAACTCATCTGTCTGCGTCTTCTATGACTAAGGCTGGCGCGCAGTGGAAATGGCGCTCTAATGGAAGGACGGCAGCTATTGCTGCTTCTCGACTGAGGCCTGCGTGTCGGGATTGTCCGGCATCCCGGACGATCAGGCCAGAGCATAGGCTATTACCTGTCATCAGTGAGTTACGTTCCGAATCTCAAGGATTCGGCTGGTGCCGGATGAGGGATTAGGGGTCCCCTGCGGCGCGTTTCGACGCCGAGATATTCCTTGAAGCGGACGATGTTCCACCCATGGTGAGCTGGGGGACCAGCCCCGACCAAGCACTCGCGATCACCGACCGGGTTCTCGATCCCGCCGAATTGCCCGCCGGCCGCCGCGAGGACGCGGCCCGTGCAATCGCCTATATGGGCCTCGAGCCGCACATGGCGCTTGAGGACATTGCGATCGACCGCGCCTTTATCGGCTCGTGCACCAATGCCCGCCTGTCGGACATTCGCGATGCGGCGCAAATACTGAAGGGGCGCAAGGTGGCGCCCGGCGTTCGCGCGATGATTTCTCCGGGGAGCAGCAGTGTTCGCCGGGCAGCTGAGGAAGAAGGGCTGGACCGGGTTTTCCTCGACGCCGGTTTCGAGTGGCGGCAGTCGGGCTGCTCGCTTTGCCTGACTATGAACGACGACGCGCTCGCGCCGGGCGAGCGCTGCGCGTCGAGCACCAATCGCAATTTCGAGGGCAGGCAAGGCGTTGGCGGGCGCACGCATCTCATTGCTTGGCAGTGATCAGAAAATATCATTGAAACTCAATCTATTATCTCGACATCGATAATTTTCGGCGAATCGAGTTCTCCGCCGACACAGCGATACGTTCTTTACCCCGCAGTGCCTGAACGATTGACGTGAACGCATTGACAGAGAGAACGTTTTCATTTAGGTGAACGTTCACATAGAAAATGCTGTCGTCAGAACGGCTGAATTGGGAGGGTAGGGGATGCAGGCTTCGCATAGGCATTGGCTCGCCAAATTTCTGGTCGGCACGTCGGCGCTGTCGCTGATGGGCGGGCCCCAAGCGGCTATGGCACAGGAAGCCCCGGCGGATAGCGGCGAAGGCGATGAAATCATCGTGACCGGTATCCGTGCCAGTTTGCAGGAAGCGCTCGATATCAAACGCGACGCGCAGGGCGTCGTCGACGCGATCTCGGCCGAAGACATCGGCAAATTCCCCGATACGAACCTTGCCGAATCGCTCCAGCGCATCACCGGCGTGTCGATCGACCGCTCGAACGGCGAGGGTTCGACCGTAACGGTCCGCGGCTTCGGCCCCGAATTCAACCTGGTGATTCTGAACGGCCGACAGATGCCGACCGCGATCATCGGCGACGGCGGCGGCGCGCCTTCGTCGCGCTCGTTCGACTTTGCCAACATTGCGTCCGAGGGCGTCTCGGCGGTCGAGGTCTACAAGAGCGGCCGCGCGACGATGGAATCGGGCGGCATCGGCGCGACGATCAACATTCTCACCCCGCGCCCGCTCGACAAGCCGGGAATGCGCGGCAGCATTTCGGTGAAGGGTGTCTATGACAGTTCGCGCAACGAGGGCGATCCGATCACGCCCGAAATCTCGGGCATCTTCAGCACGACCTTCGCCGATGACACGATCGGCATCCTGATCACCGGTTCGTATCAGGAGCGCAAGTCGAGCAACAACGTGGCCAATGTCGGCTGGCGCGATGGCTATCTCGGCAGCGAGAATAATTGGGGTTCGCTCGCGCAGCCCGGCGATCCGCGCTTCGCGAACATCACCAACCGTCCCGATGCGACCGATGTCTATCAGGTGCCGCAGAACGCCTCCTACGATCTCAACGACATCAATCGCGAGCGGATCAATGGGCAGGCGGTGCTCCAGTTCCGCCCCGTGGAAGGGCTGACGGGGACGCTCGACTATACCTATTCGCGCAACACCGTGAAGACGCGGAACAGCAATGTCGGCGTCTGGTTCAATCACGAAGACACGTCGAGCGCCTGGACCGACGGTCCGGTGGCCGGTCCGATCTTCTACACCGAACGCTTCAACCCGCCCGGTCCCGGCTGCATGGCGCCGTCGCCGCCGCCCCCGAATCAGTGCGCGATCGGCAAGGATCTGTCCTACAGCGGCGCGCTGATCGAGAACCGGGCCGAGAACAACTCGTTTGGGTTCAACCTGAACTGGCAGGGCGATGACGGCATGACCGTCGAGCTCGACGCGCATCATTCGACCGCGGAGGTGAAGCCGATTAACCGTTTCGGATCGAGCATGTCGGTCGGCAACGCGGTCTTTGGCGTCGGCAGCCAGACGGTCAATTTCGAAAATGATTTGCCGGTGATCTCGTATCAGATGCATCCGGGGATCGATCCGCTGAATCCCGCGCTGATCACCCCGACGGGCAATGCCTTCCGCGCCGCCTATTTCAAGGACGAGATCAATCAGGTGCAGCTGCGCGGCCAATATGATCATGAGGGTGGCTTCCTCGACAGCATCGATTTCGGCGTGTCCTATGTCGAGAACAAGATCCGCTCGGCATTCGGCACGATCCAGAACGACACCTGGGGCGGCGCCGGCCCGGCCTCGGACATTCCCGACGATATCTTCACGCTCGAGACGATTCCCGACAAATTCCCGGGCCTTGCCCAGGATGGAATGATCCAGAGCTTCTACAAGTTCGATTTCGAGCGCATGGTCGACCTGATCGAGGGACTGTACGGCACCTGCAGCAATCCGCTGACGGGTTCGCAGGCCGTTCCGGGCACCTGCATCGCCACCTTTAACACCGACCGTCGCATCACCGAAAAGACCCTGGCGCCCTATCTGCAGGTCGCGACCAAGTTCGACCTTTTCGACAACCCCGCGCATTTCGTTGCCGGTCTGCGCTACGAAGTGACCGATATTTCGTCGAAGGCGCTGGTGCCGGTTCCGGTCGATACTCGTTGGGTGGCCGATAATGAATTCAACCTCGTCCTTTCGGGCGACAGCGATTTCACGCGCTTCAAGGGGTCGTACGACAACTGGCTGCCGGCGCTCGATCTCGATGTCTCGCCGATCGCGGATGTCAAGCTGCGTGCATCGTACAGCCACACCATCACCCGCGCCGACTATGCCAGCATGCAGGGCGGACGCACGCTCGACACGCTGTTCCGCGTCGGCGGCGGCACGGGCGCGCAGGGCAATCCGGGCCTGATCCCTTACAAGTCGAAGAATATCGACCTTTCGGCCGAGTGGTATTATGCACCCGCCAGCTATCTGTCGGTTGGCTATTTCCACAAGGATGTGAAGAACTTCATCTCGTCGACCCGCATCGACAGCTCGGCCTTCGGGCTGACCACGCCGGTGAACGGACCACGCTGGAACGCGGCGGTGGCGGCGCTCGGGGCGGCTGCGACCGTGGCGCAGATCCGGCAATATATTATCACCAACTTCCCCGCCACGGTGTCGGGCAATGTCATCAACAGCGCGCCCGGCGATCCGCTGGTCAATTTCGAGATCACGACGCCGATCAACAGCGACCAGACCGCGGCGCTCAACGGCTGGGAGTTCGCACTCCAGCACAGCTTCTGGGACACGGGCTTCGGCGTCATCCTGAACTATACGATCGTCAACGGCGACGCGACCTATGACAATACGCAACCGTCGTCGGTGCCGCAGTTCGCGCTGACTGGCCTCAGCGACAGCGCCAACGCCGTCGCCTATTACGACAAGAACGGGCTGCAGGCCCGCGTTGCCTGGAACTGGCGCGACGAATTCCTCGCGGGGACAGGGCCCAACCCCTTCTATACCGAGGAGTATTGGCAGATCGACGCCAGCGCGAGCTATGAGTTCATACCTGGCTTCACCGGCTTCGTCGAAGTGATCAACCTGACGGGCGAGGGCCGGCGCGGGCATCTGCGGCACAAGAACAACGTGACCTTCGTGTCGCCGGGCTACGCCCGCTACGCCGCGGGTATCCGGTACAACTTCTAGGCGCGGGACTCCTCTCGCTCGCGAAAGAGCCGTGCCTCTCCGGGGTGCGGCTCTTTTGCGTGACGGACAGCGACGAGTAGCTTAGGAACGTTCCCAATGACGCAAAAAGTCGAGAGGGTGGTCATCGTGGGGGGCGGTACGGCCGGCTGGCTCGCCGCGTCGCTGATCGCCGTATCACGCCGTGCGCAGGCCGCGCCACTGTCGGTCACCCTGATCGAGGCGCCCGACATTCCGATCATCGGCGTCGGCGAGGGCACCTGGCCGACGATGCGCGCGACGCTCGCCGCGATCGGTATCGCGGAGTCCGAGTTCCTCGCCGCGTGCGACGGCTCTTTCAAGCAGGGATCGCGCTTCGACGGCTGGGTCGACGGGTCGGCGGGCGATCGCTACCTCCATCCCTTCACGACGCAGCCGGGCGTGGCGACGGGCGAGCTGCTCGCGGCATGGCGCGCAGGGGCATCGAACGCGCCCTATGCCGCCGCGATGAGCGCGCAGGCAGCGATCTGCGACCTCGACCTCGCGCCGCGCCAGCGCGCGATGCCCGATTATCAGGGCGCAGCGAACTACGCCTACCATCTCGACGCCGGGAAATTTGCCGCGCTGCTTTCGTCGCATGCGGTGCAGCGTCTTGGTATCACGCATCTCGCGGACCATGTGACCGGGGTTGAGCACGCGGAGAACGGCCACATCGCCGCGCTGACCCTGCGCGAGCGCGGCAGGATCGAGGGCGACCTCTTCATCGATTGCACCGGCCATGCCGCACTGTTGATCGGCGGCGCGCTGGGGGTCGAATGGATCGATCGCAGCGACATGCTCTTCAACGACCGCGCGATCGCCGCACAGGTGCCGGTGCCGGCGGGTAGTCCGATCGCCTCGCAGACGGTTGCGACGGCGCATGAGGCGGGCTGGATATGGGATATCGGCCTCCCGACGCGGTGCGGGATCGGCTGTGTCTATGCGAGCCGTTTCATCGATGACGATGCGGCCGAGGCGATCTTGCGCGCCTATATCGCGCGGAAGCTCCCCGGCGCGCCCGAAGTGCCGGTGCGGCGACTTTCCTTCCCGACCGGGCACCGCGCCCGTTTCTGGCAGGGCAATTGTCTTGCCGTCGGGCTGGCGGCGGGCTTCATCGAGCCGCTCGAGGCGTCGGCGATCGTCCTCATCGAGCTGTCGCTGCGCGCGCTCACCGACAATTTCCCGGCCGACCGCGCGGCGATGGCGATCCACGCCGAGCGCTTCAACGTGCTGTTCCGCTATCGCTGGGACCGCATCGTCGAATTTTTGAAACTCCATTATCTGCTCAGCCGCCGCGATGAGCCCTATTGGCGCGCGCACCGCGAAGCGGCGCATGTGCCGCCGCGGCTCGCCGAGATGATCGCGCTCTGGCGCGACCAGCCGCCTTCGGCATGGGATTTCCCACAGGTCGACGAGATTTTCTCGGCCGAAAGCCACCAATATATTCTCTATGGCATGGGCCATCCCGCCCCCTCCGGCTGGCCCGCCAGCGACCGCGCCGCCGCGGCGCTCGCCGAAGCGCGCCAGCGTGCCCGCACCCTTGCGGCCGCGCTGCCAACGAACCGCGCCTATCTGGATGCGCTGCGGACCAGCAGCCTCGCGGCCGCCGATTAGGAAGAAAGAGACGAATGACGAGCCACGCCCTTCTCGACAGCAACACCCACCGCGACCTCCGCGTGCGGATCGACGCGGGGGCCGATCTCGGCGACGGGGTGATGGCGACGCTGATCGTGCCGACCGAGTTCCGGCGGGTGCAGGGGCATTTCCCGATCCTTTTCCGCCGCGAGGCAGGCCAGGAGCGGTTTTTCGCGGTCGCGCTCTTCGGCTTCGAAAATGGCCAGAATCTCTTCCTCGACGGCGCGCGCTGGGATGCCGGTTATCGCCCGTTGTCGCTTGCGATCCAGCCCTTCCTGATCGGCCGCTCGGCGAGCGGCGAGGGGGCGGCGCAGGTCCATGTCGACCTCGCGCACCCGCGCATCGCGGCGGACGGCGAAGGCGTGCGGTTGTTCGATGCCAACGGCCTGTCGACGCCCTTCCTCGAAGAGATCGCCGACAAGCTCGGCGACCTCGACGAGGGCTATCGCGAGAGCGCGGCCTTTTTCGATGCGCTCGCCGAGCATGAACTGCTCGAACCCTTTACGCTGGAGGTGACGCTCGACGATGGGTCGGTCCATTCGCTCGTCGGCTTCCACATCATCGACGAAGCGCGTCTGCGCAGCCTCGACGCGGCGGCGCTCGGCGTGCTCCACGCAGCGGGGCATCTGATGCCGATCTTCATGGCGATCGCCTCGCAGGCGCAGCTCAGGCCGCTGATCGCGCGCAAGAACCGGCTGCGCGATGGCTGACCACGACGCCCCGATCTACGACCGCCTCGCGCGCGTGTCAGAACGCGCGTGCGATGGGCAAGCGGGGCTCGACGCCTTGCTTCAGGACGCGCGCGAACCTTTCGTCGTGCGCGGCCTCGTCGCCGACTGGCCGCTCGTCGCGGCGGGGAAGAGGTCGGCGCGCGACGCCCGCCGCTACCTGCTCGATCATGCGCGCGACCGCGCCTTCATGGTGTCGATCGGCCCGCCGGGGCACGACGGACGGCTCTTCTACGCGTCCGACATGGCGATGAATTTCCGCACCGGCACGGGCAAGCTCGCCGACATTTTTGCAGGCATAGACAAGGGCGAGGAACTGGGCGACATCCGCACCGTCTACCTCGCCTCGATCGACATCCCCTCGCATTTCGTCGCGCTCGACGAGGCGAATAATATCGATCTCGGCAGCCGCGATCCGCTGAAGAGCATCTGGATCGGCACGCGGACGCGGATCGCCGCGCACAACGACTTTCCTGATAACATCGCCTGCTGCGCGGTCGGGCGGCGGCGCTTCACGCTCTTTCCGCCCGATCAGTTCCGCAATCTCTATCTGGGGCCGGTCGACCACACGCCCGCGGGGCGCGTCGTCAGCATGGTCGATTTCGAGCAGCCCGACCTCGCCGCGCATCCGCGCTTCGTCGAGGCGATGGCGCACGCGCAGACAGCGCTTCTCGAACCCGGCGACGCGATCTTCATCCCGTCAATGTGGTGGCACCATGTCGAGGGGCTCGAGGATTTCAACATTCTCGTCAATTACTGGTGGCGCCGGACGCCCGCCTGGCTCGGCCAGCCGCAGGAAGCGCTCAACCACGCGATCCTTGCCATCCGCGACCTGCCGCCCGAGGACCGCGCGATCTGGCGTGACCTGTTCGATCATTATGTCTTCGACGCCGGCAGCGACGTAACCGACCATATTCCCGAGGCCGCGCGCAGCATCCTCGCCCCGCTGACCCCCGAAAGCGCGGGGCGCCTGCGCGCCTTTTTGTTGAGGACGTTGAGCAGATGAGTGAAGCCAAGTCAGTTCGTCGCGTCGTGATCGCGGGCGGCGGCACCTCGGGCTGGATGATGGCCGCGGCGATCGCCCGGACGATGGGCCACACCGTCGACCTGACGCTCGTCGAATCCGAACAGAT
>NZ_JBYSXE010000048.1:0-33744 GCF_058781925.1 Sphingobium sp. FW306-1B-F04DB
CGTCCCCTCCCTTGAAAGGGAGGGGTGAGAGACAGCGTCCCACGACAATTCAGAAATGGCCGGCGAAGCCCTGCGCCTTGCTATTCCGGCGCCTTTGCCTCTTCCTCGGCTTTGATGTCGGCCTCGATCGCGGCGGCCTGGGCGTCGATCCGGCTCAGGCGTTCCTGGCGCGCGGCCTCGACGAGCTGGGTCCAGTTGGTGCCGTCGCCGACCGCGAGTTCCTCGCGCGCCTGGCGCATCAGCTGGGCGAAACAGCCGCTGGCGCCGCCCGAGCCCGCGGGCGAGCAACTGCCGATGCCGGTGCGGCCCACATATTCGAGGCGCTCGGCGCGGTTCACCCAGCTGTCGCGTCCGGGATCGGTGGGGTTGCCCCGGAGATTCTCGGGGATACGGAAGCGCTCATTCTCGCTCTTGCGCGCGCAGACGACGATCTCGTCATCGCTGCTGCGCGGGCAGGGGTCGTCGCCATAGACGATCAGCTGGTTGATCTTGCCGGGTTCCTGCGCCTGCGCACCGCCAGGCGCGGCCAATGCCAGCAGGATCGCGGGCCCCATAAAACGCATCATCACTTCCTCCTCAACCCTGTCCGGCCGCCGGCCAATCTATCATGGAACCCGCGCGCGCTCACGCGCCGCCTGTCGCCGTTCCTCACGCGCAACGCGCAGCATCTCGGCATAGCAACCCGTCCAGCCGCCAGGCCCGACAACCGAGCAGCTATTGATGCCCGTTCTGCCTGCATATTCAAGCGCTTCGGCACGCACCGCCCAGCTTTCGTTGGCATTCTGCGGCGAGATTTCCTTTTCGCGGAAGCGCTCTGGAATGCGGTAGCGCTCCGATTCGGGCTTGCGCGCGCAGACGACGATCTCGTCCTCTCCGGCGCCGCGCGGACATTCGTCGTCGCCATAGATGACGAGCATGCGCTGGGTTTCCTGCGCGGCCGTGGGGGTTGCGACAACTGCGCCACCAAGCGCCAGCGCCGCGAATATCATGGGGCTTCTCATTCGGCCGTTCCTTTACGCTACCCCGTTAAAACGCACGGTGCCCCGTGAACTCAGATCCGCTTGGACAAGGCGATCGCCGCGCGGCATCCCATACGGATCGCCGCGCTCAGCAAGGGATAGGCCAGCGCATTCTCCGCCCCCGCGGCAAGCGCGGCATCGCGATGCTCGACCTCCTCGGCCTGGAATTCCTCGATCGCCGCGGACAATTCGGAATCGCTGTCGCCAAGCTGTTCGAGCTGTTCGGAATAATGCTTGTCGATCTCGGTCTCGATCGCGGCGGTGCAGGCCATGGCGGCTTCGGGGCCCATCGCGGCGGTGACCGCGCCGAGCGCGAAGCCCGCGACGTGCCAGACGGGCTGGAGCAGCGTCGGGCGCACGCCGCGCCGCGCGATCATTGCATCGAAATGCTTGCGGTGGCGTTCTTCCTGCGCCGCCATGCCCGCGATCGTCCGCGCGACGGCGACGCGATCGCCCATCACCGCCAATTGCCCCGCATAGATTCGCGTCGCGCCGAATTCGCCTGCCTGATCGACGCGGAGCATCGAGGCAGTGTCCGCGCGCTGCTCTCCAGGCCGGACCCGGTTCATGGCTTTCTCGCCCTGGCCATCAGCACCCATATGGCGATCGCAGCGGCAATCGAAAAGATCGCGTTGAAGCCCGCGAGCGAGATTCCGCCTAGCGCCCACTGCGCCTGGTCGCAGCGCACCACCGGCGTCGCCATGATTGCGTTGAGAATATCGTCCGCGCTGCCGCCGCCCAGATTGGTCGAGCAACTGGTCAGCCCTTCCCACCAGCCATATTCGACACCCGCGTGGAACACGCCGATCGCGCCACTGACCAAAATCGCGAGCCCCGCGAGCGCAAGCAGCCACAGCCCCGCCGCGCTCTTCCTGAGCGCGATCGCAAGCACGGCGAGCGCCAGCGCCGCCCAGTGCGGCCAGCGCTGCCAGTAGCACATCTCGCATGGGTGGAGCCCGCCCAGATATTGCGAGCCGAGCGCCCCGCCGAGCAATGCCGTGGGTACGAGCAGCGCGAGCGCGCGCGCCTTGCCGAGTGCGTCCATCACAAGCCCCCCGCGCGCGTCAGCGTTTGCCGGTGGGGCGCGCGGCGACCGTCAGTGGCTTGTTGAGTCGCGTGATCGAATCGATCGCGTAGGTGAGCTGGAAGTCCTCGATCCCCTTTTTCTTCAGCTCGTCCGCGCTCATCTTGAAGCGCGGATCGTCCTTGCCGTCCTCCTCGAGCACGCTGTTGTCGACCTTGGCCTCGTTGATGAGATGGCGCTTGAGGTCAGCCTCGCGGAAACGCGGGCGCGTCTTGTAGTCGGGGTCGGAGAGCTGCGGCACGAGGATGTCGGGCTCGATTCCGCCCTCCTGCACCGAGCGGCCCGAGGGCGTGAAGTAGCGCGCGGTGGTGAGGCGGAGCGCGGTGTTTTCGGTAAGCGGCAGCAGCGTCTGTACCGATCCCTTGCCGAAGCTGCGTTCACCCATGACGACGCCGCGGTGATGATCCTGAATCGCGCCCGCGACGATCTCAGCCGCCGAGGCCGAGCCCGAATCAACGAGCACGACAATGGGAAGCCCCTTCGCCATGTCACCCGGGCGCGCATAGAAGCGCTCGATATCGCCCTTTTGCCGGCCGCGCTGCGAGACGACCTCGCCACGCTCGAGGAAGACGTCAGAGACCTCGACCGCCTGGTCGAGCAGCCCGCCGGGGTTGGATCTGAGGTCGATCACATAGCCGAGCGGCTTGCTGCCCAGCGACTTCTCGATACCGACAACCGCGGCGCGGACGCTTTCGGCCGTCGTGCGCGAGAAGCTGTTGATGTTGATGATGCCGACCTTGTTCTTCACCTCCCACTTCACGGGCTTCAATTCGATGATCTCGCGGGTCAGCGTGACGTCGAAGGGCTTGTCGCGGCCGGGGCGGACGATGGTGAGCTTGATCGAGGTGCCCGGCTTGCCGCGCATCTGGTCGACCGCCTCGTCGAGCGTGCCGCCATAGATCAGCGTGCCGTCGAGGTGCGTGATATAGTCGCCCGCCTTGATTCCCGCGCGATAGGCGGGGGTGTCCTCGGTCGGCGTGATCACCTTGACCGCGCCATCCTCCATCGACACCGTCAGGCCGAGGCCGCCATAGGCGCCGTCGGTCTGGGTGCGCATGTTCTCGAAATCGCGCACGTCGAGATAGGAGCTGTGCGGATCGAGGCTGGCCAGCATGCCGTCGATCGCGCCCTTGATCAGCTTTTCGTCGTCGACCTTCTCGACATAATCGGCGCGGACGCGCTCGAAGACGGCGAGGAACTGGTCGAGCTCGCGCCAGGTGGTCGCGTCGACCGCGGCCATGCTGGCGGTGGTCGCGGGTACGAGCGCCACGACAGACAGGGCAAGGGCGGCGCGGAAGATCGGTTTGGGCATTTGAGTCACGGTTCCTGCAAAAGGATTCCCAGAATTTGTGGGGCGAGCATACAGGCTTTTACGCGCGGGAGAAATGCAAGTTGCCGCTCCGCGGTCGGGACCCTTGCCGATGGTCGGTCCAAACCGATCAAGGCCTGACGACAAGGAAGGGGACGACGCTGCATCGTCCCCTTCCCCAACAGGGAGCAGGCACAGATTAGGACCCCAACCTGAACCTCAGCTGACAAGCGGCACGATATCGACGGGTTTTCCGTCGCGGCGCAGCTCGACGGTAATCGTCGGGCGACCCGCGCCCGCGCGGCCGATCGGGCTGCCCTGCTCGACATTGTCGCCGACCTTGACGCCGAGCCGTGCCATGCCCGTGATCAGCGTGGTCACGCCGCCGCCATGATCGATGATCACGATCTCGCCATAGCCGCGAAAGGGTGCGGCAAAGGCGATCCGCCCGCTGGTCGGCGCCACCACCTGCGCGCCCGGCGCGGTCTGCAGCGTAATGCCCCTAGCGCGTGCGCCCGAGGCCGAAACCTCGCCCAGCCCCGTCACGACATCGCCGACCACGGGCAAGCGATAGGGCGGGTTGCGGCGACTTGCCTGACGGCGATCGGGGGGCGGCGAAGTCGCGCCATCGGGCGCGCGTGGCCGCAGCAACGGGCCCGGCAGGCTGGCCAACGCCTCGCGCGTCGTGGCGGCACCCTCGAGCTCGTCCATCAGTTCGGTAATGTCGCGCGCCCGTTCGCCCAGCGCGATCGCGCGATCGGCTTCGAACATGGCACTGCTCGCATAGCGCTGCGCCCGCGCGCGATGCCCGGCCTCCATCCGCGCGAGCGCGACGCGCTCGACCCGGAGCTTTTGCTGGCCATCGCGCAGCGACGCGGCCGCACTGTCCGCGGTGCGCCTGAGCGCGCGCCCGCGTTCAACTTCCTCGCGCAGTCCGAGAGTGCGCTCCCCGACCACGGGCATCACCGTGGCGAGCAGCGAGCGGATATGGACGACATCGCTGGTCGTGCCCGGGCGGACGAGCGCGAGCGCGGGCGGACGGCGCGACATCGTCTGGAGCGCGGCGACGAGGCGGACGATCGCGCCCTGCTTTTCGGCCAGCCGCGCGCGCTGCGCCGCCTGCAGCCGCGACACGATCGCGATGCGCGCCTCGGCTGCGGCGATCCCCGCCTCGGCCTCCTGGATGCGCGCCGCGACGGCGGCGGCGAGCCTCTGCGCACGGACCGCCTCGTCGCGCTCGGCGGCGGCGTCATGCTCGAACTGCTGCGATCGCTGGTGCGCAATCAGCGCGTCCTGCTTGGCCTTGATCAACGCGCGCTGTTCGTCCTTGAGCGTGGTCGCGGCAGGCGAAAGCGTGGCCGCGCCGAGCCCGAGGCCCAGCGCCGCGATCCCGCCCCATATCGCCGCCCGCTTCATGCGCGCTATCCTTCGCGATGATAGGGGTGGTTGGCAAGGATCGAGGTGGCACGCCACAATTGTTCGGCGAGCATCGCGCGCGCCAGCAGGTGCGGCCAGGTCGCCTTGCCGAAGGCGATCAGCAGGTCCGCTTCGGCGCGCTGGCCATCGTCGAAGCCGTCAGCAGCGCCGATCAGGAAGCGCACCTCGCGCCGCCCCTGGTCGCGCCAGGCCTCCAGCATTTTCGCGAATTGCATCGAACCCAGCTGCTCGCCCTTCTCGTCGAGCATCACCGTGACGGTGCCCGGCTCGTGCGCCGGCATCTTGCCGCCGCTATCGGGCAGCTCGGTCATCCGGAATGGCCAGCTGAGCCGTTTGACATAGCGGTCGACGAGCTCCGCCTCGGGCCCGCGGCCGATACGCCCGCGGGCGACGATATGGAGCAGCATCGGCGCGCGTCAGCCCTCGTTGGCGGCGGGCGCGTCCCCGAAATTCCACATCCGCTCGAGATTGTAGAAGCTACGAACCTCGGGACGGAAGAGATGGACGATCACATCGCCGGCGTCGATGAGTACCCAATCGGCATTGGGCAGACCCTCGATACGCGCGGTTTTGTGAAACTCGGCCTTGATCTTCTCGACGAGCTTCTGCGCCATCGAGGCGACCTGACGCGTGGAACGGCCGCTCGCAATCACCATGTGATCGGCGATGCTGCTTTTTCCGGCTAGCGGGATGGAGACCGTCTCTACCGCCTGGTCGTCTTCGAGCGAAGAGAGCACGAGTTGATGAAGCGCCTCGACGCCTTCGGCGTCATGGGGCACTTTTGCGGAAGCGGTGGCTGGCAAGGTTGCTCCTTCAGGGTATCGGCACTCGTGTCAGACCGTCGCGCGGGACGCTCCGGCCAAAGACGTGGTGCCAATGGGGGTCTGCCTGTCGCAGACGGGTTGCGGAGGTTGGATCAGGGCGAAAGCGCAACAGCACGAGCGCCGGCAAACTCCATTGCGTCCAACGGTTTCTGTGGCATGCGGGGCGGACGAACCCCCTTAGCCAACCCATCGCAGGGCTTGCGCGGGCAGGGCCATCATAACCCGGACGCGCGATTACGGCAATCGGGACCGTGGCCGCAATCCGCCGCCAGTCGCGCCAGCGGTGAAACTGGCCGAGATTGTCGGCCCCCATCAGCCAGATGAAGTCTATCTTCGGATAGCGCCGGCGCAGCGCCGCGATTGTATCCATGGTATAGCGCGTGCCGAGTTGCGCCTCGATTGTGGTAGCGCGAATCCGACTGCGCCGGGCCATCTCCTGCGCCGATGCGAGCCGTACCGAAAGCGGCGCCATATCGGAGGCACCCTGCTTCAGCGGGTTGCCCGGCGAGACCAGCCACCACACCTCGTCGAGCCCGAGCGCCTCTATCGCGAAAAGGCTGATCTTGCGATGGCCCGAATGCGCAGGATTGAACGATCCGCCAAGAAGGCCGACGCGCTTCATCAGGGCCTGGTCTGGCCCGTTCCGCGCACCAGCCATTTATAGGTCGTGAGCCCCTCGAGCGCGACGGGGCCGCGCGCATGGAGCCGGCCGGTGGAAATGCCGATCTCGGCGCCAAGCCCGAATTCGCCGCCATCGGCGAATTGCGTCGAGGCATTGTGCGCGACGATGGCGCTGTCGACGCCTGCAAGGAAGCGTTCGGCGACGGCCTTGTCCTCGGTGATGATCGCGTCGGTGTGGTGCGATCCGTGGCGGGCGATGTGCGCCATGGCGCCTTCCACGCCTTCGACGATCGCGACCGAAGCGATCGCGTCGAGATATTCGGTATCCCAGTCTTCGGCGCTCGCAGCCGTGACGCGAACGTCGAGCGCCTGCACGGCTTCGTCTCCCCGCACCGCGCAGCCCGTCTCGATCAGCGCGCCGATCAGCGACTTGGGATCGGCATAGCCGCGGTCGATCAGCAGCGTTTCCATCGCGCCGCACACCCCGGTGCGGCGCATCTTGGCGTTGACGGCGATCGAGATCGCCTTGTCGGGATCGGCGGCGGCATCGACATAGACATGGTTGATGCCGTCGAGGTGCGCGAGCACGGGCACGCGCGCCTCTTCCTGTACGCGCGCGACGAGCGATTTGCCGCCGCGGGGCACAATGATGTCGATGAGCCCGATTGCGGTCAGCATCGCACCTACCGCGGCGCGATCGGTCACGCCGACAAGCTGGATCGCGTCTTCGGGAAGTCCTTCGGAGACGACACCGCGGACGAGCGCCGCATGGATCGCGCGGTTGCTCGCCATCGCCTCCGAACCTCCGCGCAGGATCGCGGCGTTGCCCGATTTGAGGCAGAGCGCGCCCGCATCGGCGGTCACATTGGGGCGGCTTTCATAGATGATGCCGATCACCCCCAGCGGCACGCGCACGCGCTGGAGGATGAGCCCGTTGGGGCGCAGCGTCTCGTCGATGATTCGGCCAACGGGATCGCGCAGATGCGCCACCGCCTCGACTCCCGCCGCCATTGCCTCGAGCCGTTTGATATCGAGGCTGAGCCGGTCGAGCAGCGCCGGCGACAGGCCGTTGGTGCGGCCGCGCGCCATGTCTTCGGCATTGGCGGCAAGGATCGCATCGCGATCGGCGAGGATCGCGGCCGCCGCCGCTTCGAGCGCCGCCGCCTTGCGCGCGCTCGAAGCGGCGCCGAGTTGCTGCGCCGCCGCACGCGCAGCTTCGCCCATCGAACGGATCAGCGTTTCGCAATCGATGCCCTTCTCGATCATTCCCGCCCGCTAGCACGATCGGCGCGCCACCGAAATAGTCTCTCCACAGCCGCGGGCACGGCTGATATCTCGACGACATGACAGGGGAAATCGAAGCAGCGGGCGACGCGATCACCGGGGGGCTGATCGCACGCGCGGTCGAGGGCGGCGCGGACGGGCACGGCGCGCATGGAGCGATATGCCTCAATTGCGGCACCGCCCTGATCGGGTCGCATTGCCATGAATGCGGCCAGCCCGGGCATGTCCACCGATCGCTGAGCACTATCTGGCACGACATTGCGCATGGCGTGCTGCATTTCGAGGGCAAGATCTGGCGCACGCTTCCGTTGCTTGCCTTTCGCCCTGGCGAACTGACGCGCCGTTATATTCGGGGCGAACGGATGCGCTTCGTTTCGCCGCTCGCGCTGTTCCTGTTCTCGGTCTTCCTGATGTTCGCGGTGCTGAGCTTCTTCGGCAGCTATCTCGAGGCGCCGACAGCAGTCCAGAACGATGTGAGCACGCAGAGCAAGGTCGAGGTCAAGGCGAAGCGCGAGGAGATCGCGGCGGAACTCGCGCGCATCGACCGCCGCATCGCCGAGGCCAGGACCGCGGGCAAAAGCACCGCCGAACTCGAGCGCGAAAAAGCGACCGTTTCGGGTGTGCTCAGGATCGTGGAGGGTGGCCCGACGGTGCTTGCCGACAAGAGCGGCCAGATGTTCGGCGATGCCCGGACGGGCTGGACGCGGCTCGACAAGGGCATCGCCAAGGCCTCCAAAAACCCCAATCTGCTGCTCTACAAGCTGCAAACCAACGCGTACAAATTCTCGTGGATGCTGATCCCGATTTCGGTACCCTTCGTCTGGCTGCTCTTTTTCTGGCACCGCCAGCGCCACGTCTATGACCATGCGGTCTTTGTCACATATTCGCTCGCCTTCATGACGATGTTCTTCACGTTGCTGACGCTGCTCGGCACGCTTGGGCTGGCGAGCAAGTGGATCGCGATCGCGGCGGTGTTCGTCCCGCCGGTCCACATCTACGCCCAGATGAAGGGGGCGTATGAGCAGACGCGCGGCAAGGCGCTGATCCGCACCTTCCTGCTGCTCAACTTTACCGTGTTCACGCTGGTGCTGTTCGGGCTGCTACTGCTCGGGCTTGGGCTGGTGGGCTGACCTCGCCGCAGACTCTTTTTTGCGCCGCAACATTTTTGTCGCGGCCGCTATGGCCTTGATACGCACTTTGCGCCAAAGGCCGGGTCATGACTGGTCCCGCGCATCCCGATGCCCTGGACGCGCAGCGCCCGGGCTTTCGCGAGTTCGTCGCGCTGATCGCGGCAATCATGGCAATGGTCGCGCTGGCGATCGACTCGATGCTGCCCGCGCTCCCCGCGATCGGCGAGAGCTTTGCCGTGGGCGCGGAGAATCACCGCCAATATGTGATCTCGGCCTTCTTGATCGGCTTCGGCGTCGCACAGTTCTTCATCGGCACGCTGTCGGACCGGCTGGGGCGACGCCCCGTGCTGCTCACGGCGCTTGCCGCCTATACGCTGTTCAGCGTCGCCGCCGCCTTCGCGCCGAGCTTCGAGATGCTGCTGGTCGCGCGCATGCTCCAGGGCGCTTCCGCGGCGGGCGGGCGCACATTGGTCGTCTCGATCGTGCGCGACCGCTTCGTCGGCCGCCAGATGGCACGCGTGATGAGCCTCGCCTTCATCGTGTTCATGGCGGCGCCCATCCTGGCGCCTTCGGTCGGACAACTGATCCTGCTCGTCGGCCCGTGGCGCTGGATTTTCGTGGCGCTGGGCCTTGTCGGCATTGCGCTGTGGTGCTGGGTGGCGGCGCGACTTCCCGAAACGCTCGCCCCGGCGGCGCGGATCGCGATCAATCCCGCACAGATCCGGAGTTCCTTTGCACACGTGCTCGGCGACCGGCAATCGACGGGCTACACCGTCGCGGGCGCGTTCCTGACGGGCGCGCTGTTGGGGTTCATCAATTCGGTCCAGCAGATCTTCGCCGATGTCTTCGCGGCGCCACATCTGCTCGCGCCCGTCTTTGCGTGCGTCGCAGCCACGATGGCGGTCGGGTCGCTGATCAACTCGCGGCTGGTCGTGCAACTGGGCATGCGCTCCATCGGCCACTGGGCGCTGATCGGTTTCACCTTGGTGAGCGGCATGCACTTGCTCGTCACCGCCAGCGGGCACGAATCGCTCTGGACCTTCGCGCTGCTCCAGGCGGCCGTGATGGGCTGTTTCGGCCTTGCCACCGCAAATTTCAACGCACTCGCCATGGAGCATGTCGGCGAGGTCGCGGGCACCGCAAGCTCGCTCCAGGGCGCCTTCGCCACGATCAACGGCACGCTGATCGGCATCGCGGTCGGCCAGCTCTATGATGGCACAACGGTGCCGCTCTATGCGGGTTTCTTCGTCTGCGGGCTCGGCGCGCTTACGGCGATCCTCGTCTGCGAACGCGGCCGGCTCTTTGGTCACCCTGCCTAAAGCCTGATCGTTTGAGGTGGAAGCGCTTCGCGCTTCCGCCGAAAGCGTGAATCAGGCTCTATTCAAAGGGTTGAGACCTTGATCCACGCTTCAGACCGATTCAGCCTGAACCGATCAATGTCTAGCTGGCGAGCGTGTGCTCAAGCGTGATCTCGGCCTTGAGGAGCTTGGAGATCGGACAGTTCGTTTTAGCGCCGGCGGCCAGCTCGGCGAACTGCGCCTCCTCGATCCCCGGCACCCTGGCCGAAAGCGTGAGGTCCGAGCGCGTGACGCTGAATCCCTCGCCGTCCTTCTCCAGCTTGACCGCGGCCGAAGTTTCAAGGCTGCCCTCCGAATAGCCCGCCCTTGCCAGCGCGAAGCTCAGCGCCATGGTGAAGCACGCGGCGTGCGCGGCCGCGATCAACTCCTCGGGGTTGGTGCCCGGCTCGTCCTCGAAGCGCGTGGTGAAGGCGTAGGGATTGTCGAGCACGCCCGACTGCGTGGAGACATGCCCCTTTCCGTCCTTGCCGAAGCCTTCATAGCGTGCGGTCGCGGTGCGCGTGATCATGGCAATGCTCCTCTTGGCCGTTGGGCTGAGGGAGCATAACACAGCAACTGTGACAGCATCGGGAGAAGAGACATGGCGTACTGGCTGATGAAATCCGAACCCGACGCCTATGGCTGGGACGATCTGGTCCGCGAAGGCGAAGGCTATTGGGACGGCGTGCGCAACCCGACCGCGGCGCTCCACATGCGCGCGATGAAGAAGGGCGATCAGGTGCTCTTCTATCACAGCAATACCGGGCTCGAGGCCGTGGGAATCATGAAGGTTTCGGCGGAAGCCGAGCCCGACCGGACCGATGACACCGGGCGCTGGGTCGCGGTGAAGGTGAAGCCCGTGAAAGCCCTGCCCAGGCCCGTCAGCCTCAAGGCGATCAAGGCAGAACCTCGACTCGCCGACCTGCCGATGATCAAACAGTCGCGCTTGTCGGTGGTCCCCATATCCGAGGCTCAGTGGAAGGTGATCATGGAAATGGCGGGAGCGTAACGACCGAATCAAAACAAGGGTCGATTCGCCATGGAAACGATTATCCTTACGTAATTTTCCGGAATTTAAACATCTCGTCGCGCGACTCGCTCGACTCGTCACGAGTCCAGACGAGACCGACTCGGGACTTTCAGACTCGCTTGCTATGTGACGTCACCAATCGGAATAGAGCGGGTCGCACAGTGCTGAAAATTCGAGCGGGGTTTGCCGGGCTTCACGCCCGAATGGCCCGGTTTTTCCCTGATCACGAGATCTATGTCCGTTCCGGCGGACAGATGCGATTCCTCAAGATCACCACGGGTTTCCAGATGAAGCTGGCGTCGCTGGCGCTGGTCGGCGTCGTCGCGTGGCTGATGGTGACCGCTGTCATGGTCGGGCTGCAGATCCAGACGCTGCGCGATCGGCTCGCCATCGGCGCGCAGAAGGAAGCGGTCAGCCAGTCGGCGAACCGCGTCCAGGCCTATCGCTCCAGCGTCGATGGCGTTGCCGACCGGCTCGAGAAGCGCCAGCAGATGCTCGACCGGATGGTCGAGGGTTATTTCGGCAGCGTCAAGACCCCCGCGACGACGCCCGCCCCTGCCGCGGACGCCGCCAAGATCAGCGCGGCGATGCCCGAGGCGGCGCCGCTGGCACGGATCGAGCAGCGCCAGTTCGCCTTTGCTGAAACGTTGACCATGGCCGCGACGCTGCGCGCGCAACAGGCCGAGCAGGCGATCCGGCGCTACGGCCTCAATCCCCGGGCGCTCGCCGGCGGCCGCCCCGCTGCTATGGGCGGTCCCTATATTCCCGTCAGGGGCGCCAATGCGCGCTCGCTCAAGGAACTGCAGCTGGCGCGGCTGGCCAGTTCGCTCCAGCGGCTCGACCAGATGGAGCGCGCGCTGCTCGCCATTCCCAATTCGTCGCCCACCGCGCCGACGGCGCTCACCAGCGGCTTCGGCTATCGCGCCGATCCCTTCACCGGCGGCGGCGCGATGCATGCCGGGCTCGATTTCTCTGGTCATACCGGCCAGCCGATCGCCGCAGCCGCCGCGGGCCGCGTCACGCATGCCGGCCCCGCCTCGGGCTATGGCAATCTCGTCACGATCGATCACGGTCACGGAATCGAAACCCGTTACGGGCATCTGTCGGGCTTTGACGTGAAGGTGGGCGACATCGTGACCCGCGGCGAGCAGGTCGCGCGCATGGGCAATACCGGGCGTTCGACGGGCACGCACCTCCACTTCGAAGTGCGCATCAACGGGCGCGCGATGAATCCGCGACCTTTCCTGGAGGCCAATGTCGATGTTCTCAAAGTCCAAGACGACGTCAAAAAGCGGTTCGCAAAGCCCGTCGAACGTGGCTAAGGGCGGCCAGAGTCGCAGCGCGGCGACGTTTTCGGTCATCGGCGCGGACGTCGTCATCACCGGGAACATCAGCGCGACGGTCGACCTGCATATCGACGGTCATGTCGAGGGCGACATCAGCTGCGCCGCGCTCGTCCAGGGCGAGGGCAGCCGCATCACCGGCGCGATCTTGGCGGACAGCGCGCGGCTTTCGGGCACGCTCGACGGATCGATCACCGCGCGCGAACTGATTGTCGAGCGCACCGCGCGCGTGACGGGCGACATCGCCTATGAAAGCATCTCGATCGAGACCGGCGGCGTGGTCGAGGGACGCTTCGCCATGAAGGGCGGAGCGCCGCTGCTCACCTCGGAGCATGAGAGCCAGCTCAAACTGGTCGCGTCGAGCCCCGCCGAGTAGTACCCCCACAACTCAATAGGCAAGCGCGCAGCCATCGGCGCGCATCTCGCTCGCCGCCGCATAGACGCGGTCCTTGCCCTCGTGGCGCAACTCGACGCATTCGTAGCGGCCGAAACCGCCGTCGCTCTCACCGATCTTCCAGCCCATGCCCGCCAGCGCCGCGCACGTTGCCGCGGGCACGCCGCTTTCGAGGCGTAACAGGCCCGTCGCACCCAGCGCCGGGTCGTCCTCGCCCATCGACTGCGACGAGCCCTCATGATGCCAGCGCGGCGAATCTCCCGCGGCCTGAATCTCGAGGCCGTAATCCTGGCGGTTGGCGATGATCTGGGTCTGCCCCTGCGGCTGCATGTCACCGCCCATGACGCCGAACGCCATCCAGGGCTGGCCGTCCTTCGTCGCGAAGCCGGGGATGATCGTCTGGAAGGGCCGCTTGCCCGGCGCGTAGATATTGGGATGGCCGTCCTTCAATGAGAAGAGCTGGCCGCGGTCCTGGAACATGAAGCCCAGACCGTCGGCGACCAGCCCCGAACCCATGCCGCGGAAGTTGGATTGGATCATGGAGACCATCATCCCGTCCTTGTCGGCGCAGCTGAAATAGGTGGTGTCACCCTTGCTCGGCGCCTGCCCCGGATGAACGGGGGTGAGGATGCGGTCGGGGCGGATCAGCTTCGCGCGCTCCGCCGCGTACTCCTTGGAGATCAGCCAGTCGACGGGCACCTTGGAGAAGTGCGGATCGGCGTAGTAGCGCGCGCGATCCTCATAGGCGAGGCGCTTGGCCTCGACCTGCAGGTGGATCGAAAGCGGAGACTGGAAGCCCGCCGTGCCCATGTCGAAATTCTCGAGGATGTTGAGCATCTGCAGCGTCGCGATGCCCTGCGTGTTGGCGCCGAGCGCATGGACACCGACGCCGCGATAGCTGGTCATGTGCGGTTCGATCCATTCGCCGCGGTGCGCCGCCAGATCCTCATAACGCAGCCAGCCGCCGATGCGCTTGAAATAGGCGTCGATCGTCTTGGCGATCGGCCCCGTGTAGAATGCGTCTCGCCCACCCTCGGCGATCAGCCGCAGCGTGCGAGCCAGATCGGGGTTGCGGAACACCCCGCCCGTCTTCGGCGCCTCGCCACCCGGTGCCCACGTCCTGAGCGCATTGTCGAGTTCCTCGATCTGCCCCGAATTGCGCTTGAAATTGGCGAGGCTGCGCCGGATCGACCAGGCGATCAGGTCGGGGACCGGCGCACCGTTCTCGGCAAGCTCGATCGCCGGCTGCAGTATCTCGGCCCATTTCAATTTGCCGTAGCGCTGGTGGAGCATCCACCACGCGTCGACCGTGCCGGGCACCGAGACCGTGACGGCGCCATAAGGCGGCAGCACGCCGTTCTTCGCGCGCTTGCGCACCGTGTCGAGGCTCAGGCCCCGCGGCGACTTGC
Organism: Sphingobium sp. FW306-1B-F04DB; assembly: GCF_058781925.1. NCBI lineage: Bacteria > Pseudomonadati > Pseudomonadota > Alphaproteobacteria > Sphingomonadales > Sphingobiaceae > Sphingobium > Sphingobium sp. FW306-1B-F04DB. Next base: position 14,222 of record NZ_JBYSXE010000048.1, read on the forward strand.
CCGAACCCGCGAGCCCCATCACCTTGCCCGCCTTGGGGTCCCACAGCATGACATAGCAATCACCACCGATGCCGTTGGCGGTGGGCTCGAGGAAGCCGAGACACGCGTTGATCGCGATCGCCGCATCGACCGCCGAGCCGCCGCGCTTCAATATGTCGATCCCCGCCATCGTCGCGAGCGGATGCGCGGTACCCGCAGCGCCCGACATGCCATAGGCGGCGGTGCGCGATCCGAAGCTTGCGCCAACCGGACGATCGCCGACACCGACATCACGGCGAATGAAGCGGTCCTCGTCCGGCTTCCAGCTTGCGGGCAGATCGGGCGCCAGTCCGGGCGCGGGCTTGCCGCCCGCGGCGCCTTCAGGCTGTTGCGCGAGAAGCGGTGCCCCTAGTGCAACAGCGGGGACGGAAGCGAGAAAGGTCCTGCGGCGCAACTTTTCCTCCAGCATCGAATGATGACGGGGTGTTGCGGCCATTCAGACGCGCGCGCAACCCCATGTCACGCGCGCAAGGTAGAAGCTACTCGCGGAAGCTCGGGTCGATGCGGTCGAGCTTGCGGAGCAGCGCGGGCCAGGCGAGCAGGTCGGCGGCCATCGCCATGGTCGGGCCGGTCGTCTGCTCCTTGACCTTTTCAGGCGTGCCCTGCGGCGGATTGTTGAGCCCGTTGCGCCCGGCGGAGAGCATGTGGACCTGCACCTCGCACGCGCGCTCGAGGAAATACATGCGCAGGAAGGCGCGGCCGACGGTCTCGCCGACGGTGAGCGTGCCGTGGTTGCGGAGCAGCATCGCGCTCTTTTCGCCAAGGTCCTGCACAAGCCGCTCGCGCTCGTCGAGGTCGGTCGCGATCCCCTCATAGTCGTGATAGGCGATGTCGTGCCGCGCGATCATCGCGGTCTGGGTATGCGGCAGCAGCCCCTCCTCCATCGCCGAGACGGCCTGGCCGTAGGGTGTATGCAGGTGCATCACCGCATGCGCGTCCTCGCGCGCCATGTGGACCGCCGAATGGATCGTGAAGCCCGCAGCGTTGACCATATAGGGGGTCTCCATCACGGGCATGCCATCGGTGTCGATCTTGACCAGCGAAGAGGCGGTGATCTCCTCGAACATCAGCTGATAGGGATTGATCAGGAAATGATGCTCGGGCCCGGGCACGCGCGCCGAGAGATGCGTAAAGATGAGGTCGTCCCAGCCGTATAGCGCGACGAGCCGATAGGCGGCCGCGAGATCGACGCGGATCTTCCATTCCTCTTCCGAAACCTGGTCGCGGACGCTCTTGATGGGAATCGCGGCGGTGGCCATGGACGCTCTCCTGATCTGTTTGGCGAAGTCATATCAGGCTGTGCACACAAAGACTGTCGGATTTTTGACAATTGGCGCGCACCGCGCACAATGGCGCGATGGACGAGGATGCACAGACCGCGCTGCTTGAGACCGATCCCTGGTTCGCGAGCCTCGAGGCGCCGCTCAGACAGCGCATTCTCTCGCGGGTACGGCTGCGCAGCTTTGCGCAGGATGCACGCATCTATCGCATCGGCGACCCGCCTGACGGACTGCACGCAGTGATCCGCGGCGAAGTGCGGCTGGTCGCCTATCCCGCACCCGGCCGGCAGATCCTCAACATGATCGTGCGGCCGGGCAACTGGTTCGGCGAGGTATCGGTGCTCGATGGCGGGCCGCGTCCGCACGATGCGGTGGCGGTGCGGCCGACGCTGGTCGCGACGCTGGCGCCGCACGATATCGAGGCGATCGCCGGCGACACGCCGGGGCTCTACCGGCATGTCGGCACGCTTTCCTGCCGACACCAGCGTGCCTCGCTCCGCTTCATCGGCGCGCTGCTGACCGCTTCGCCCCAGGACCGGATCCTGACCTTGGCGGACGCGGCCGCCAGTCCCGATGCGGATGGCGTGCCCGTGCTGCGCATGACGCAGGAGGATCTTGCCGGGCTGGTCGGGCTATCGCGCCAGCACCTCAACACTCTACTCTGCGCGATGGAGCGCGCGGGCCGTATCCAGCGCAGCTACGGCGCGATCAGGGTGCTGGAGCGTGCTGACGCGCCTGAACGGGCCTGAGCGCCACCGCAAGCAGCAGCGCCCATCCCGCCCCCACCAGCCAGCCGGCACCGACATCGCTCGGCCAATGAACACCGAGCCAGACGCGCGACAGGCCGATGAGGAACACCACCAGTCCGGTTGCCGCCCATATCGCGTGACGTTGCCGCTTGCGCCACCAAAGCACCGTCGCAATCAGCGCTATCGCGCCATAAACCGCGGCGCTGTTCGCGGCGTGACCGCTGGGCAGACTCCATGTGGCGTCGACATCGGTCAGCCGCTCGACCAGTTCGGGGCGTGGGCGGTGAAATAGTGCCTTGAGCACCCAGGCGTTGAGCGCCGCGATGCCGAGCGCGGTGTAGAGGATGTACGACACCGCGCGGTAGAGCTTGCGCCAGACCAGATAGCCCATGAAGGCGAGCGCGATCAGCGAACGCGGCAAGCCGTCGCCCAGCCAGCTCGCCCCGCGCATCGCCGCGTCGGCCCAATCGGGCAGCGGATCGGTGACGCCGCGAAGCCCCGTCATCGCGGCTGTATCGAGCGGCAGCAGCACGCCCGCCATCACCAGCGCGATGACGAGCGCGGCGAGCGCCCAGGCTGCCAGCCCGATCTTCAGGAAGCGCGCGTTTATGGCGTCGATAACCACAATGCCCCCTACCCCGCGTCTATCATTCCCGCGAAAGCGGGAATCCAGTCGCGCCAGCTCTTCCGCAAAATGCGGTGTTCATGGATTCCCGCTTTCGCGGGAATGACACGGAGGGGATCGCCCTGCATCAGTGCTTCACGACCTCGCCGCCCTTGATGACGGTAGTGACATGTTCGAGCTGGCGGACATCGTTCAGCGGATCGCCCCCGACCGCAACGATATCGGCATAGCGGCCGACGGCGATCGCGCCGACATCCTTCTCGCGGCCCAGCGCCTGAGCGGCATTGCGCGTCGCGGCCTGGATCGCCTCCATCGGCGTCATTCCATACTCGACCATGTAGCGGAACTCGCCACCCACCGTCGCGTGCGGCATCACGCCGGCGTCCGAACCGAAGACCATCTTCACGCCCGCGGCATGCGCCTTGCGGAAATTGTCGCGCTGGATCTGCGCCACCTCGCGGTCCTTGCGGAGGTTATCCTCCATCACGCCGTTCTTCTTGCCCTCGGCCTGGGTATATTCGGTGTTGAAGATATCCATCGAGAGGTACGCACCGCGCTCCTTCGCCAGCTTGATCCCCTCGTCGTCGATCAGCGAGGCATGCTCGATCGTGTCGATGCCAGCGCGGATCGCGGCCTTGATCCCGGCCGCACCGTGCGCGTGCGCCGCAACCTTCAATCCCCATTGGTGCGCCTCATCAGCGATCGCGCGCAGTTCCTCCTCCGACAGCTGCTGTTGCCCGGGCTCGGTATTGCGCGAGAATACGCCGCCGGTCGCGCAGACCTTGATCACCTCGGCGCCATATTTGCGCTGTTCGCGCACGCGCTGGCGCAGTTGCTGGGGGCCATCGCCCACCGCCTCGCCCTTCGCCTTGAACGAAGGCGGCAGATAGGTTTCGTCGCAATGCCCGCCCGTTGCGCCCAGCGCGTGCGCCGCGGGCACGATGCGCGGCCCGATCATCACACCCTCGTCGATCGCCTGCTTGTAGCCGACGTCCGAATAATTGTCCGAGCCGACATTGCGCACGGTGGTGAAGCCTGCATCGAGCATGGACCGCGCGTTGCCGACGCCCGCCGCGACCCAGAACATGTCGGTGAACTGCAGTGCGTTATAGCCGCCATATCTGGGGTCGCTGTCCAGATGGACGTGCATGTCGATAAGGCCCGGCAGGATCGTCTTGCCCGCAAGGTCGATGCGCTTCGCCTTTTCGGGGAGCGTCACGCTGCCCTGCCGTCCGACCGAGACGATGCGCCCGTCGGTCGCGACGATGACAGGCTGGTCGATCACCTTGCCCGCGAGCACGTCGACCATGCGATCGGCGGTGATGACCACGGTTTCGGCATGCGCGGGCATGGCGGCTGCAGCGAGCAGCGCGGCGACGACGATCTTCTTCATTGATTGGCCCCCGGTTCTGGAATTGGCCCTTGGTGACATCGCAATTTCCGCGCTGCAACGCTTTTTGCGGCCGGCCCGCGCCAGCTATACGAACAGCGTCGCGATCCCCCATGCGATCAGCCCGACGCCGATGGCCTGACCGATCCATCGGCCGGGCGGCATCAGCTTTTCGACCAGCACCAATATGGCAAGTGCGGCGATCCACGCCAGGTTCATCACGCCGCCGACGAAGAGCAGGGCCATCAGCAGCCAGCAGCAGCCGACGCAAAAACCGCCGTGCAGAACGCCGAGCCGCACGGCCCCCCATGCGTGCGGCCGCCAGTGGCGTGACAGGAATGCAGCGGGATCGCGGCAATGCGCGAGGCACGCCGCCTTGAGCGGCGAGAGCTGATAGAATCCGGCTGCGATCAGTACCCCCGCCGAAAGCCAGCGACTTTGCGAGGACGACATGCCCGGCGAAACGGCACCGTTGCGGATCAGCATCCCCTGCAGCGCGGCAGCCGCGAGCGAAAAGGCGAACCAGACGAGCAGGTAGCCCGCGAGAAAAGCGCCGGTAGGCGCCAGCCTGTCCTGCGCCCGCCCCTGCGCGAGAGCGTGGCGATGTACGTGCGCATAAAGCAGGATCGTCGGCGCGGCGCTTGGCGACATCATCGCGATCATCATCACCCACCACATGCCGATGGTGAGCGCCCATAGTGCGGGCGACCAGTGAGGGGGCATGGCCGCCGCCCCATACATCGTCATGCCACCCATATCCGCCGCGTGCCCGCTCGCGCCCTCAATGTGCGGGAAAAGCGCGATGCGGACCATCTCGCCCGCGTCCATCCCGAACCCCGCGCCCATGACGATATAGAGCCAGGCGAGCAGGCACAGCAGCGCGAGCCCGGCGAGCGTGACAATGCGGTCTCGCCGCAGGAGACGTTCCAGAGCGGGGGGCGTGGTCATGCGTCGCGCGTCAGGGCCGGACGACACCATGATTGTTGAGATGCAGGCGGGCGAACTGGCCGTAGCTGTCCTTCATCTCCACCTGGACCGGCCCGCGGGTCCGGCTCGATGCGCTGCCGATCTCGGCCACTGTGTATTCGAACCCCTCGGGCAACACGATCTGGGCGCGGGACTCGGCGCCCGTCACCTTGTTGCGGATCGGCTCGCCCTGCGTCTCGATATAGTCCTCGACGAAGATCCGGGCTCTGCGCCCGTCAATGTCGAGATCGAGCTCGATCGTTGCGAAGACGGGCTCATGCATCTTCGTCACCGTCGAGGCATAGACCGCGAACATGGTCGCGAACGGGTCGGTGTCCTGGCCCGTCATGATCCGCAACAACGCCTCACGCTGCCTGTCGTCGGCGCTCTTGTCGACAAAGGCGATGGCCTCGCCATTGCCTTCGTGGATCGCCCCCGGCCATTTGAAGATCGCGGCGATCCGCAGGCCGTTCAGCGATGTCTCGCCATGACGGCCTTCATCGATCTGGATACCCGCGACGGCATGGCAATGCCCCTTGTCGGGCAGCGCGTTGAACTGGCAGTTACAGCCATATTCGCAGGTACAATTAACGAGTTCGCGTCCCTTGATCTCCCACGACGTCATGGCGACCTCCTGCAACTCAGGCAGGCACGTTACGCCCATGATGGCGGCGACGCCAGCCCGTCGGCCCGAGCCTGCTCCGACGGCGCGGGAGAGCTCGGAACCGGGCCGCCTCAGATGTGCAGCGGACGTCCGTAAGCGCTGAGCACGCTTTCGTGCATCATTTCGCTGAGCGTCGGGTGCGGGAAGGTGGTGCCAATCAGCTCGGCCTCGGTCGTCTCGAGCTCGCGCGCAATGGTGTAGCCCTGGATTAGCTCGGTCACCTCGGCACCAACCATGTGCGCGCCGAGCAGTTCGCCCGTCGCCTCGTCGAGCACGGTCTTGATGAAGCCCTCGGCCTCACCCAGCGCGATCGCCTTGCCGTTGCCGATGAAGGGGAACTTGCCGACCTTGACCTTGTAGCCGGCTTCCTTGGCCGCGGCCTCGGTCATGCCCACCGACGCAACCTGCGGGCGCGAATAGGTGCAACCTGGGATATTACCCTTGTCCATTGCGTGCGGATGCTGGCCCGCGATCGCCTCGACCGTCACCACCGCCTCGTGCATCGCCTTATGAGCGAGCCAGGGCCCTGCGGTGACGTCGCCGATCGCCCACAGCCCCTCGACATTGGTGCGGCCATAGGGGTCGGTCTCGATATGCTTATTGGGCAGCTGCTTCACGCCGAGCGCCTCGATTCCCACGCCCTCGATATTGGGGACGATGCCAATCGCGACGATTGCGTGGCTGAACTCCTGGCTCTCGACCTTGCCGTCCTTGTGCTTGATCTCGGCCTTCACGCCCTTTGCGGTCGCCTCGAGCTTCTGCACGCCGGTGCCGGCATGGATCTTCATGCCCTGTTTGGTCAGCGCCTTTTCCATGAAGGCCGAGATTTCGGCATCCTCGACGGGAAGGATGCGGTCGAGCATCTCGACCACGGTCACCTCGGCGCCCATGTCCGAATAGAAGCTTGCGAACTCGATGCCGATCGCGCCCGAGCCGATAACGAGCAGTTTCGTCGGCATCTCCTTGGGCGTCATCGCGTGGCGATAGGTCCAGATACGCTCGCCATCGGTCTTGGCGAAAGGCAGATCGCGCGCGCGCGCGCCGGTCGCGATGATGATGTTCTTCGCAGTCAGATCGGTCTTCTTGCCGTCCTTCTCGACCGAGAGCTTGCCCTTGCCCGTCAACGTGCCGACGCCCTCATGCACGTCGATCTTGTGCTTCTTCATCAATCCCTTGACGCCGCCGTTCAACTGATCGGCAACCTTGCGGCTGCGCTGGACGACCTTCGACAGGTCGAAGCCCGGCGTGCCCGCCGACAGGCCGTAGGCGTCGGCATGCGTCATGTAATGATAGATTTCGGACGAGCGCAGCAGCGCCTTGGTGGGGATACAGCCCCAGTTGAGGCAGATGCCCCCCAGTCGTTCGCGCTCGATGATCGCGGTCTTCATGCCGAGCTGCGCCGCGCGGATTGCCGCGACATAGCCGCCGGGGCCCGAACCGAGGACGATGAGGTCATAGCTGTCAGCCAAGAGTCTGCTCCTGAATGATGCCGGCCCGCCGGCATTGAAGTTGTCACGAGTCGCACATCGGCGACCGGGAAAGGACTATCGACTTCGCCAGATTTGCAGGAAGCCGAAGGTGAGGATGGCGACGACCGCGAAAAGGCCCGCGTTGAAGCGGATCCATGTGTCGCCGACGAGAAGGTGCGACGACGTCCGCCACATGAAGTCGCCGAACGGTCCGCCTACCCCCTTTGAGAAGGTGGGCACTGCGACTGCTACGATTCCGCCAAAGATGACCGATCGCAGCAGCGCCACGTCAGGCCACCATGCCTAATGGGCTTTCGATGAGTCGCTTGAACGCCGCCATCAGCTCGGCGCCGACCGCGCCGTCGATCGCGCGGTGGTCGAAGCTGCCCGTCGCGGTCATCACCGTGGCGATGGCGAGCGCGTCGTTCACGACATAGGGGCGCTTCTCACCCGCGCCGACCGCGAGGATCATGCCCTGGGGCGGGTTCACCACCGCATCGAACTGCTTGATGCCGTACATGCCAAGATTGGAGATCGAGGCGGTGCCGCCCTGATATTCATGCGGCTGGAGCTTGCCGTCGCGCGCACGCGTCGCGAGGTCCTTGGCCTCCTGCGCGATCTTGGAAACCGCCTTGCCCCCCGCATCGGTGATGATCGGTGTGATCAGCCCGCCGGGGATCGCGACCGCCATCGAGATGTCGGCGCGCTGGTACTTGATGAGATTGTCGCCCGCGAAGCTGACATTCGCCTCGGGCACCTGCTCGAGCGCGACGCCCAGCGCCTTGATCAGCAGGTCATTGACCGAGAGCTTGATGCCGCGGCTTTCGAGGCCGGCGTTGAGATCGGCGCGCAGCTTGAGGAGTGCGTCGAGGTTGCAGTCGATCGTCAGGTAGAAATGCGGAACGGTCGACTTGGATTCGGCCATGCGCCGCGCGATCGTCTTGCGCATGTTGGAGAGCTTGATCGTTTCCGACGGAATGCCTTCGACGGGCTGAACCGCGACGGGCGCCGCCGTGGGCGCAGCGGCTTCGGCTGCTGGCGCCGGCGCAGCTGCGACGGGCTTCGCAGCGCCGGGGGCGGCTGCCTCGACATCGGCCTTGACCACACGGCCGCCGGGGCCGGTGCCGGTGATGCCAGCAAGCTCGACACCCTTGGCTTCCGCAAGACGGCGCGCGAGCGGGCTCGCCTTCACGCGATCGCCCTCAGCGGCCTTCGCGGCGGGCGCAGGTGCTGCAGCCGCGGCCGCCTTGACCTCGGGTTCGGGGGTCGGCGCGGGGGCGGCTTCCTGCTTCGGCGCGGGCGTCGCTTCCGCCTTTGCCGCGGGTGCGGTTGTCGCGGCCGACGCGTCTTCGCCTTCCTCGGCGATCAGCGCGATGACCTCGCCCACCTTCACGCCGTCGGTGCCCTCTGCGACGAGGATCTTGGCAATCACGCCTTCATCGACGGCCTCGAATTCCATCGTCGCCTTGTCGGTCTCGATCTCGGCGAGCAGGTCGCCCGAGGCAACGCTGTCACCCTCCTTGACGAGCCACTTGGCGAGCGTGCCCTCCTCCATCGTCGGGGACAAAGCGGGCATCTTGAGTTCGATGGGCATAGAGACGGCCAAACCTCTTCCTGATTCCGTAGGGTCGCGCGCTCCTCTCAGCCTTTTTGCCCTCTCCGGTCAAGGCCGCAGACTTGCTTATGAGCCAATATTCGCGCACGTTTCGCCACCAATTGGGGAGAGGGACTTCGCCGTGCGTACCTATCTGGTCGTGATCGACGAGACCGAAGAAGCCGGAATCGCGCTGCGCTTCGCCGCGCGCCGCGCCGCCAAGACCGGCGGCACCGTCGAAATCCTCGCGCTCGTCCCCCCGTGCGAATTCGTGCAATGGGGCGGCGTACAGGCGACGATCGAGGAAGAAGCGCGGCTGCGCGCCGAAGCACTCGTCGCCGGCGCCGCGGGCACGCTGGTCGAGGAGTCGGGCGTGCGGCCGGCGATCACGGTCCGCCAAGGCGAACCCATTCCCGTCGTGCGCAAGATGCTGGCCGACAATCCGCAGATCGCGGCGCTGGTGCTCGGCGCCGCGGCGAGCGGCGCCCCCGGACCGCTGGTAAGCCATTTCACGGGCGCCGACGCGGGCAAGCTGCCCTGCCCGATCATGATCATCCCCGGATCGCTGAGCGGCGAAGCGATCGACCGGCTGAGCTGAACGATTCAGCCCGCGATGCGCGACGCGAGCAACGCCACGAGTGCCTGGCAGCCCGCGGCGTCCTCGGCATCGAAACGGCCGGGCGTCGGGCTGTCCAGATCGAGCACCCCGATCAGGCGACCGTCATGCACGATCGGCACGACGATCTCCGATGCGCTCGCGGTATCGCATGCGATATGGCCCGGAAAGGCGTGGACGTCCTCCACCACCTGCGTCTCGCGCGTCGCGGCTGCTGTGCCGCACACGCCGCTCCCCAGCGCGATGCGGATGCACGCGGCCTTGCCCTGGAAGGGACCGAGCACGAGCTCGTCACCGACCATGCGATAGAAGCCCGACCAATTGAGATCGGGCAGATATTCCCAGATGAGCGCCGCCGCATTGGCCATGTTAGCGATCGCATCGGGCTCGTCCGCGGTGAGCGCGTCGAGCGCGCCGAGCATCTCGCGATAGAGTTCGGCCTTGGCGCCGTCGGTCTTGATGTCAAACTGGTACATTGCGCTGACTTTCCTAATCCCACGAAACCTTGCCGCGGCCCTGCTTTATCTGGGAACGCGCTGACTTGGACTCAAGACGCTTTGCCTTGGCCGCGCGGCTGGGCTTGGTCTTGACGCGCTTCGCCTGGCGCTCATGCGCCTTTGCAACAAGCTCGGCGGCGCGCTCGCGCGCATCGGCGCGGTTGGCCTCCTGCGTGCGGAAGCGGCGCGCCGTGATGACGAGCTCGCCCGCCGCGGTAAGGCGGCTGCCCGCAAGCTCCTTGAACTGCTGCCACGCCCAGGGCGGCATGCCGAGCCGGAAGGCGTCGATCCTGAGCTGCACCGCGGTCGCGACCTTGTTGACATTCTGCCCGCCCGGACCGGTCGCGGCGAGGAACTTTTCCTCGACGATCGCTTCGTCGGGAATGGGCGAATATTCAATCTTCGCCATAGGCAAAGCCCGCCCTGGTGAAACGGTCGGGCAGCGGCGCGATCGCGGCTGCGGGCGGCTTGTCGCCGCGCGGGATCGAGAGGCGATAGCTGTGAAGCAGCATCCCCGCGCCATCCGGCTTGCCATAGACGGGGTCGCCGACGATGCCGATGCCCAGCCCATAGAGCGCATGCGCGCGGATCTGATGCGTACGGCCGGTTTCCGGCGTGAAGGCGATGAGTGCACGATTGCCCACGGTCTGGACACGCTGCCAATGCGTGCGCGCGGCCTTGCCTTTGGCATCGATGACCATGCGCCAGCCGCGTTCGCGCGTGCTGGTCTTGCCGAGGGGAAGGTCGATCAGGCCCGAGTCCTCGGTGGGCACACCGTCGACCACTGCGAGGTACAGCTTCTCGACCGCGCCCGTCTCGAAGGCAGCGGCGAACCGCTTGTGCGCCTTGGGATTGCGCGCCAGCAGCAGGCAGCCGCTGGTGTCGCGGTCGAGCCGGTGGACCGGAAGCGGCCAGCGCTGGAAGCCGAAGGTGAGCGAGGCGAGATGATTTTCGAGGCTGAGCGATCCGTCGCGCGGCGCATCGACCGGAAGCCCCGCGGGCTTGTCGAGGATGATCGCTTCGCCATCGATGAAGAGTACGCGGTCGGTGAGCATGAAACCGCTCTGTCACTGACCACGCGCCAAGGCAATCGCTTTGCCCAGACAGGCGCAAAATCCCCCTTCCGCGAGCGATCGCTGCGGAAGGGGGACCGGAACCGGCTTCAGATACGCGAAGCCTTGTTCGTTGCAGGATCAGCCGAACAGCTTGGCCGCGGTGTTGGCGACGCGCGCGCCGAGATATTTCGCGCCGTCGAGCTCGACTTCGCTCGGCATGCGGCTGCCATCGCCACCGGTGATCGTGGTAGCCCCATAGGGTGCGCCGCCCTTCACTTCGTCCAGGCCCACCAGGCCAGCGAAGCCATAGTCGAGGCCGACGATCGTCATGCCGAAGTGCAGCATGTTGGTGATGATCGAGAACAGCGTGGTTTCCTGCCCGCCATGCTGGCTGGCCGAGGCAGTGAACGCCGCGCCGACCTTGCCGTTGAGCGCGCCCGTCATCCACAGGCCGCCTGCCTGATCGAGGAACGCCGCCATCTGCGAACTGATCCGGCCGAAGCGCGTGCCCGTGCCGATAATAATCGCGTCGTAGTTCGCCAGCTCATCGATCGTCGCGATCGGCGCGTCCTGATCATATTTGAAGTGGTTGGCGCGCGCAAAATCCTCGGGGACCGTCTCCGGGACGCGCTTGACGTCGACCTGTGCACCGGCCGAACGCGCGCCTTCGGCGACCGCGTTCGCCATCGTCTCGACGTGACCATAGGTCGAATAATAGAGCACAAGAACCTTAGCCATGATGTTCACTCCTGCTGAATCCTGGATTTCGGGGGTGCCGCCCGCGCATTGGAAGGGGGGATGCGCGGGCGGCGGGGGGACTGTTATTCGGCGTCGACGAGAACGACCTCGCTATCGTCGAGCGCGGTGATGGTGACGGTCTGGCCACCCGCGATCGCGACGCCGTCGCGCGCCTTGAACTCGGTATCGTCGATGCTGATCCGGCCCGTCGCCGGGACGAGATAGGCATGACGCCCCTCGCCCACGCTGTGCGTCAGGCTTTCGCCGGCCTTGAGCGTCGCGCCGAGCACACGGGCATCGGCGCGGATCGGGAGCGCGCCCTCATCGTCCTCGAAACCGCTCGCAAGTGTCACGAATCTGCCCGAGCGATCGCCCTTGGGGAAAGGCTTGGCGCCCCAGCTGGGGGCGCCGCCGCGGCGCTTGGGCTCGATCCAGATCTGGAAGATCCGTGTGGTTTCGGCTTCCAGATTATATTCGGCGTGGCGAACGCCCGTGCCCGCCGACATCACCTGAACGTCGCCCGCCTCGGTGCGGCCCTGGTTGCCCATGCTGTCCTGATGCGTGATCGCGCCGTCGCGGACATAGGTGATGATCTCCATGTCGGCATGCGGGTGCGGCGGGAAACCGCTGTTGGCAGCGATTTCGTCGTCGTTCCAGACGCGGATCGCACCCCAGCCCATGCGCGCCGGATCATAATAGTCGGCGAAGGAAAAATGGTGCCGGGCGTTGAGCCAGCCATGATCGGCATGGCCGAGGCTCTCGAAGGATCTTTTCTCGATCATGTCCTCAACTCCTAGTCGCGTCCCCTCGGGGCCGGTTGCTTGAGGCCTAGATAGAGACCATGATCGTTTCATAAACAGACACGTTTGAAACGGATCGTTTCCAATTATGCGACTACCTGATTTCGAAGCCTGGGCGATCTTCGCCAGCGTCGTCGAACACCGCTCGTTCACCGCCGCCGCCGACGCGCTGGGGCTTTCAAAGGCAACCGTGTCCAAGGCGGTGACGCGGCTCGAGGAGCATCTTCGCACCTCGCTCTTCCACCGCACCTCGCGCCGACTCTCGCTGACCGACAGCGGCAGGACGCTCGCGGCGCACGCGCAGCGCATCCTCGCCGAGGCCCAGGCGGCCGAAGAAGCTGCGCGCGACGAGGCAAGCGCGCCATCGGGCACGGTGCGCGTCGCCGCGCCGATGACGTTTGGGTTGATGCACGTTGCGCCCGCGATCGCCGACTTCCTGACGGTGCATCCCGGCATCAAGGTGGATTTGCACCTGAGCGACGAGAGGATCGACATCATCGATATGGGCTTCGACATCGCGCTCAGGATCGCGGCACTGCCCGACAGCTCGCTGCGCGCCCGCCGACTCGGCGGGATCCGGACGCACGTCGTTGCCGCCCCCGCCTATTTCGCGCGGCATGGCCGTCCGACGCATCCTGCCCAGCTCGCCGAGCATCAGTGCATCGTCTATACCAATATCGCCAACCCGGACCTGTGGCGCTTTCGCGGCCCCGATGGCGAAGAGGCCTCCGTGCGACTCAACGGACCGCTGCGCTGCAACAGCGGCGAAGCGATGCTTCCCGCGCTGCGCGCGGGGCTCGCGGTGGCCCGGCTTCCGGGCTTCATCGTCGATCGGGATATCGCCGACGGGACGCTTGAGCCAATCTTGCCGAAATGGGCGATGAATCCCGTGGGCCTGCACCTGCTCAGCCCGCCCAGCGGTCCACGGCCCAAGCGCGTCGAGCTGCTGATCGAGTTCCTGAGCGCGCGCTTCCGCTCGGTCTGCTCGGGCGAATCACCCAGGCCGACGTGAAGAATCCTTTGCGACTCGTTGAGTTGAGCCGCTTAATTTGAAATTAACCTTTTGCGTTCAGATGTCATTTGGTTAATGAAGGAGGTCGGAGAGCGCAGCGCCGGTATGGGCACGCGTCCCGAACGACAGGGGGTTCCACAATGCGGGTGCTGCTGATCGAAGACGAGCCGACGACGGCCAAGGCCATCGAGCTCATGCTCACCACCGAGGGATTCAACGTCTACACGACCGATCTGGGCGAGGAAGGCCTCGATCTGGGCAAGCTGTATGACTACGACATCATCCTGCTCGACCTGAACCTGCCCGACATGCACGGCTACGACGTGCTCAAGAAGCTGCGCTCGGCCAAGGTGCAGACGCCGGTACTGATCCTGTCGGGCGTCTCCGAAATGGATTCGAAGGTGCGTTCATTCGGTTTTGGCGCCGACGATTACGTCACCAAGCCCTTCCACCGCGAGGAACTGATCGCACGCATCCATGCGGTCGTCCGCCGCTCCAAGGGTCACAGCCAGTCGGTGATCCGCACGGGGAAGCTCGCGGTCAACCTCGACGCCAAGACCGTCGAGGTCGACGGTGCGCGCGTGCACCTGACGGGCAAGGAATATGCGATGCTCGAGCTGCTGTCGCTGCGCAAGGGCACGACGCTGACCAAGGAGATGTTCCTCAACCACCTTTATGGCGGGATGGACGAACCCGAACTCAAGATCATCGACGTCTTCATCTGCAAGCTGCGCAAGAAGCTCAGCCTCGCATGCAGCGGCGACAATTATATCGAGACCGTCTGGGGCCGCGGCTATGTGCTGCGCGATTCCGAGGACGAGGATCTGGAAACCCAGGTCGCCTGAATCAACGATTTTTCCCGAGGGTGGGGCCGGCGGAGCAATCGCTCCGCCGGCCTTCTTCTTTTTTGGGCCCGCCTCTCGGATTCGACATCTGAAGCAGATCGACCCGCTTTCCGCCATCCCGCAACGAACATGTTTTTCCGAAAGGACGAACCCTGTCCAATTCGGACAATAATAACACTGATGATCCCGTGATTCTGGTGGATACTCGACCAATGCCCATCAAATTCCCGGGAGGTCTTGTATGCGCACATTTTCCCTATTGGTCGCAGCAATCTCGCTTGGCGCATGCACGGGCACACTGACTACGACGCAGCTCGCCAATCCCGTTGGTAATGAGCCGGTTGATGGCGTTATTGTCTATATGCCGACCTATGTGCGCGCGATCTACGAGACAACGACGTTGGTCGACGGCAACGGCAACCTCACCGGCACGGCGGCGCAAGGGAAATGCGCTGGCGTAACATCATCGAAGCTCGAGCTTCGCGCCGACCTCAGCCGCCCCTATCGTATCAGCTACAAGCCGGGCCTGCTGGAGAGCCATAGTCTGGGCCTCACCTTGTCGGATGGCATGCTACAATCGCTGAATCTCGAATCGACCCCCGACAAGGGTGAGACGCTCGCCAATGTGAGCACCGCTGTTGCCGGGTTTGCCGGCGTGATGACCGCAGCGCCGGGTGGCGTGGCGGCCTGCAACGACGGATTGATGCTGGTACGGCTTGAGCGCGTACCCTTTCCAGACTGAGGCCGCCCTGGCATCAATCACGAGATGCACCGGCGGATGGCCCTCGACACCGACAAGACCGATGTCGAGACCGATGCAGCATTCGCATTCGCCGCGAGGCGCGGCGTGTACCAGGACTTCGCGTATGTCTTCCTGACGACGGCGGGCGGCGGCAGCAGCACGAGTGCGTCGCGACCGGGGCTGGACTATGCGCAGGCGGCTCCGCTATCCCGGAATACGCACCAGCGGCGATGAAAGCCTGTCGGTCAATGTCCATGTCACCATGGCCCAGAGCCAGCAACAGAACTAAAATGCGCCCATGACCTATTGCGTTGGCATGCTTGTCGAGACCGGACTGGTGATGATCGCCGATACGCGCACCAATGCGGGCGTCGACAATATCTCGACCTATCGCAAGCTCCACACGCTGAGCGACGCTGCCGACCGCATCGTGATCGCGGCGACCGCGGGCAACCTTTCGGTCACCCAATCGGCGCTGACGCTGCTCGAGGAGGGGCTGCCCGCGCATGACGACAGCGGCGCGCTGCGTCGCCTGTCGGACATGACGAGCATGTTTCGCGCGGCGCAGCTCGTCGGCGAGGCGATCCACACCGCGCGCAGCGATCTCGAAAGCACCCTCCAGGGCTCGGAAACGGAGATCAACACGGGCGTATCGATCCTGCTCGGCGGGCGGATCGGCGCCGAGCCGCTGAAGCTCTACATGATCTACAGCCAGGGCAACTTCATCGAATGCCAGCCCGACGCGCCCTTCCTCCAGATCGGCGAGACCAAATATGGCAAGCCGATCCTCGACCGCGCGCTCAATCATGATTCGCCGCTGGGCGAGGCGGTGAAGGTGGGGCTGATCTCGTTCGACAGCACGATGCGATCGAACCTCGCGGTCGGCAGGCCGCTCGACCTGGTCGTCATTCCCACCGATCGCGAAAAGCCCCACACCACGCGCCGGATCGACTGGGACGACCGTTATTTCAACGATCTCTCGGTGCGCTGGGGCATGCTGCTCAACGACGCGCGCGAGGCGATCCCAGATCCGCCCTTCCTGCCCGGGGACTGAACACGGTCACATCGCGCGGGCGGTTGTCTCGCCTTAGCCGAACACCGGCTCGCGCGTTTGCGCTCGGCGTTCCTCGAAGGGCTTGGGCGCGCGGGGAGCGGGTTCGAATTCGTGCCAGCCCGCGGGAGTCAGCTTCTCGATCGGCCGGAAATTGGCCTTGTAGGCCATGCGGTCCGAGCCATCGATCCAGTAGCCGAGATAAACATAGGGCAGCCCCGCCGCGGTCGCACGGCGGATATGGTCGAGGATGATGAAGGTGCCCAGACCGCGGCGCTCGGCACTATCGGCGTCGAAGAAGCTGTAGATCATCGACAGCCCGTCGCCCTGCTGGTCGGTCAGGCAGGCGCCGACGAGCTTGCCGGGCGTGCCATCGACCGACGGCTCGCGATATTCGATGACCAAAGTCTGTACCGGCGTCTGTTCGACCATGTCGGCATAGTCGAGTTCGTCCATATCGGCCATGCCGCCGCCCGGATGCCGCGCGCCAAGATAGCGCTGGAGCAGCGCGAACTGCTCGTCGGTCGACCAGGGCCGGCATGCGGCGATTTCGAGATCGGCATGGCGGCGCATCAGCTTGCGCTGGGTCGCATTGGGCTGGAAGCGGTCGGCAGCGACGCGCACCGAGACGCAGGCCTGGCAATCGACGCAGCTCGGGCGATAGGCGACGCCCTGGCTGCGGCGGAAGCCGATCCGCCCGAGCGCATCGTTGAGCTCGGACGCGTGCGGCCCCGAGAGCTCGGTAAAGACCTTGCGCTCGCTCTTGCCCGGCAGATACGGACACGGGCTGGGGCTTGTCACGAAGAAACGCGGGAAGCGAAAGGGTGCGCTCACCTTGGTCTGTCCTCTGCCAGATCAAATCGGGTCAACGCCCGTTTCGAAACTATGCGACCACGACGCAATAATGAAAAGAGCGTTTACCACGATCAAGAATCGCCACTGATTCAAAGTGGTTCAAACCGATTCAAAATGGGACGGATCGAGACGCGCCGAGGCTGAACGCGAATCACCAGTGCTCCGGGCTTGACCCGGAGCCCAAAGCTGACGCGACGCTGCGCTGCCAAAATGGGCTCCTGCTTTCGCAGGAGCACAGGCCTCAGTCGAGTTCGACGAGTCCCACTTCATAGCCCCCGCCGATTCGCAGTGCATCGACCAGCCGGTCTAGGTGCGCGCGGTCGCGCGTCTCGCACTCGATCTCGGTGATGAGACCCTTGGCAGGCAGCGAGGTGAAGATGCGCTGATGGTAGATCTCGATGATGTTGACCTGCTGCTCGCCGAAGATCCGCACGACATTGTAGAGTGCGCCCGGCCGGTCCTGCAGGCGGACACGCACGCGCGCCAGCCGGCCGGAGCGGGCGAGGTCGCGCAGCAGGACATTCGCGAGCAACCGCGTGTCGATATTGCCGCCCGACAGCACGATGCCCACCGTCCTGCCTTTGAAGCGCTCGGGATGCGCGAGCAATGCGGCGAGTCCGGCGGCGCCACCGCCCTCCACCACGGTCTTCTCGATCTGGAGCAACAGGCTGACCGCTTCCTCCATCGTGCGTTCGCTGACCAGCACGATGTCGTCGACCAGCGACTCGACGAAGCGCGAGGTGAGGTTACCCGGCTGCTTGACCGCGATGCCCTCGGCGATCGTGTCGCCCTCGCACGGCAGGTCGGTTTGCTTCACGCGGTTGAACATCGACGGATAGAGCTCGGCCTGGACGCCGACCAGCGCGATATCGGGCTTCAGGCCGCGCGCGGCGACGCCCATGCCGGAGATCAGGCCGCCCCCACCGATCGGAATGACGAGCGTGTCGATGTCGGGCGCGTCGGCGAGCATCTCCAACGCAACGGTCCCCTGCCCTGCGATGATCGTTTCCTGATCGAAGGGATGCACGAAGGTCAGGCCGCGTTCACCCTCGAGCTTGCGCGCATGCGCATAGGCGGCGTCGAAGGTCTCGCCCTCGAGCACCACGGTCGCGCCGTGGCTCTCGGTCTGCATGACCTTCACGGTCGGCGTGGTGCGCGGCATGACGATGGTAACGGGGATGCCAAGCCTGGCGCCGTGATAGGCGAGGCCCTGCGCATGATTGCCCGCCGAGGCCGCGATCACGCCCGTCGTGTGTGCGCTTTCGGGCAGCTGGAGCAGCGTGTTGAGCGCGCCGCGTTCCTTATATGCCGCGGTGAACTGGAGGTTCTCGAACTTCAGATAGACCTTGGCCCCCGTCATCTGCGAGAGCGTCTGGCTCATCAGCGTCGGCGTCCGCACGATCGACTTGCCGATGCGTGCCGCGGCTTCGCGGATATCGGCGAGGGAGACGGGCAATTCTGCCGCGGCGGCGTTGCGGAGGGGTTCGGTAGCCATAATGGCCGCCCCCCTACCCCATCTAGCCCATTCGGGAAACAACGCTTATGCACCTTGCATGGCAAGAGTGGCTTTTATCGGCATCGGCACCATGGGCGCTCCCATGGCGCGCCATCTGCGGACGGCAGGGCATGAGGTCACCGTCTATAACCGCAGCCCCGCGCGTGCCGAGGCATGGGTGGCCACCCATGGCGGCAGCATCGCCCCCGATCCCGCCAGCGCTGCGAGGGACGCCGATGCGGTCATCACCTGTGTCGGCAATGATGACGATCTGGCGCAGGCGGTGCTGGGGCGCGAGGGCGCCTTCCGCACGATGCGCGAGGGCGCGGTGTTCATCGACCACACGACGGTATCGGCCAAGATCGCACGCCAGCTCGCGGTAGAGGGCAAGAGCGCCGGCATCCTGACCGTCGACGCGCCCGTCACCGGCGGGCAGGTCGGCGCCGAGAACGGCACGCTCGCGCTCATGTGCGGCGGTTCCGAAAAGGCGGTGGCGGCCGCGACACCGCTGATGCAGGCCTATGCGCAGCGCATCGTCCATGTCGGCCCCGCCGGCGCGGGCCAGACCACCAAGATGGTCAACCAGATCACCTTTGCGGGCATCATCCAGAGCCTTGCCGAGGGCATCCGCTTCGCGCAGGCCGCCAATCTCGATCTCGATCGCGTCTACGAGGCGATCTCGGGCGGCGCGGCGTCGAGCTGGCAGATGACCAATCGCTGGAAGACGATGGCCGAGGACGAGTTCGATTTCGGCCTCGCGGTCGACTGGATGCGCAAGGACCTCGGCCTCGCATTCGACGAGGCGCGTTCCAATGGCGCCGCGCTGCCCGTCGCCGCGTTGATCGACCAGTTCTTTGCCGATGTGCAGGCCATGGGCGGACACCGCCAGGACACCAGCGCGCTTATCCGGAGACTGCCCAAGTGAAAAAGACGACGACGCTAAGCCCCTCCCCTTCAGGGGAGGGGTCGGGGTGGAGTGTTCTGAAAGCGCGGGCGAGCCGAACAACTCCCCCACCCCCAACCCCTCCCCTGAAGGGGAGG
>NZ_JBYSXE010000049.1:0-33494 GCF_058781925.1 Sphingobium sp. FW306-1B-F04DB
CCCCAACCCCTCCCCTGAAGGGGAGGGGCTCAAACATAGGAGCCCCCCAATGCGTGACGCAGTTATCGTTTCCACCGCCCGCACCCCGATCGGCCGTGCCTATCGCGGCGCGTTCAACAACCTGCCCTCCCCCACGCTCGCGAGCCACGCGATCAAGGCGGCGGTCGAGCGTGCGGGGATCGATCCCGCCGAGGTCGATGACGTGATCCTTGGCGCAGCGCTCCAGCAGGGACACCAGGCTGGCAATATCGCGCGCACCTCGCTGCTGCGCGCGGGGCTTCCCGTCTCGGTCGCGGGCATGTCGGTCGATCGCCAGTGCGCCTCGGGCCTGATGGCGATCGCCACCGCCGCCAAGCAGGTGCTGGTCGACAATATGGACATCGTCGTCGGTGGTGGCGTCGAGTCGATTTCGCTCGTCCAGACCAAGGAAATGCGCGTCGCCCCCGACAAGGAGCTCGTGGCGATGCACAAGGACGTCTACATGCCGATGCTCGGCACCGCCGAGGTCGTCGCCAAGCGCTACAACATCAGCCGCGAGGCGCAGGACGAATATTCGCTTCAGTCGCAGCAGCGCACCGCCGCGGCGCAGGCAGCAGGCAAGTTCGACGACGAGATCATTCCCGTCACCGCCAACATGGCTGTGGTGAACAAGGAGACGCAGGAGGTCTCCTACAAGGAAGTGACGCTCGCCAAGGATGAGGGCAACCGCCCCGAAACCACGATCGAGGGCCTTGCCTCGCTCCAGCCCGTGATGGGCCCCGGCATGAATATCACCGCGGGCAATGCCAGCCAGCTGTCCGACGGCTCGGCCGCCAGCGTCGTGATGGAAGCCAAGGTCGCCGAGAGGAAGGGCCTGACCCCGCTCGGTCGCTATGTCGGCATGGCAGTCGCGGGCACCGAGCCTGATGAAATGGGCATCGGCCCCGTCTTCGCGATCCCCAAGCTGCTCGAGCGCTTCAACCTCAAGATGGACGATATCGGGCTGTGGGAACTGAACGAGGCGTTCGCGGTGCAGGTGCTCTATTGCCGCGACAAGCTGGGCATTCCCAACGAGCTGCTGAACGTCAATGGCGGATCGATCTCGATCGGCCATCCCTATGGCATGACCGGCGCGCGCTGCACCGGCCACGCGCTGATAGAGGGCAAGCGCCGCGGCGCCAAATATGTCGTCGTGACGATGTGCATCGGCGGCGGCCAGGGCGCCGCGGGCCTGTTCGAGGTTCTCTGATCGACTTCAACCCGGGGGATCCTGTGATCTCCCGGGTTTTTCAATTCAGGCATCGGCGCGCCGCGTAAAGATCAAGCCTTCTCGACAAGCGCGGCATCGACCATCACGGTCCATAGCTTGTCCACCGCGACGGTGTCGCTGGATGCGACATGGCTTTCCCCGCTCGCGATCATCGCGGCGCTTGCATCGCGCAATGCAGCCAGCGCGGCACGGGCATTGGCGCGATACATGCGCCGCAGCAGGTCGGCATCGGGATCGTCCCAGTCCCAGTCGGGGGATATGGTATCGTACATCGCGCGCGCCGCGCGTTCGATGGGGGTCATATAAGCCTCCCGTGTTCCAGAGCGGGTACGATCATTCCACCTTGTCGGACCAGATGCCCGCGGATTCGGCATAGGCCTCCAACTCGCGCCAGTGGCGTTCCCATCCCGGTCCGCGCCGTGCCTCGGGAACTTCGCGTTCCACCCATGCGCGCGCGCGGATCACGGGGTTGAGCGGGAGCCCGGACAGGCGCTGCGCGATATCCCGGATCACCAGCGGCGCAGCGCCGGTCGCGGCCGTCCCGACCGCATCATCGCCGCCATGAGAGCGGCCCGCTGATTTTCCGTCATCCATCGCGGCCTGGCATAGACAGACCCCGAAGCGACCTCAAGCACATCGCCACGCCAGCATGGACGACTGCATTAGTCGAACTTGGCGATCCAGTCCTCGACCACGGGCGCGATCCTGGTGCGCCATTTGCTGCCGTTGAAGATGCCGTAATGGCCGACCGACGGCGCGAGATGGTATTTCTTGAGCTTGGCGGGCAGGTTCTTGGCCAGCGTGAGCGCTGCCTTGGTCTGCCCGACGCCCGAAATGTCGTCGCGCTCGCCCTCGATCGCGAGGATGCCGATATCCTTGATGTCGCCGGGATCGATGCGCATGCCGCGATGATAGAACTGGCCGCGCGGCAGCAGGTGGCGCTGGAAAACGGTGTCAACGGTCTGCAGATAAAATTCAGCGGTCATGTCGCAGACCGCGCGGTATTCATCATAGAAGCGCTTGGTCGCATCGGCGCTGTCGTCGTCGCCGACGACGAGATGCTTGAACATCTCCCAATGGCTCGTCATGTGATCGCCGAGATTCATCGACATGAAGCCCGCGAGCTGGAGGAAGCCGGGATAGACCGCCCTTCCCGCGCCCGGATAGTGCATCGGCACAGTGGCGATGACATTCTGTTCGAACCAGCTGTGCGGCCTCTCGGTCGAGAGCTTGTTTACCGCGGTCGGCGCCTCGCGCGTGTCGATCGGGCCGCCCATCATCGTCAGCGTCCTGGGTCGACACGGATGTTCCAGTTTCGCCATCAACGCCGCCGCGGCATAGCAGGGCACCGAGGGCTGGCACACTGCGAGCATGTGCGCGGCGGGGCCGATGTGCTCGAGGAATTCAACCAGATAGTCGATATAATCGTCCAGGTCGAAGCGCCCATCCGACAGCGGCACCAGCTTCGCGTCGCGCCAGTCGGTGATATAGACGTCGTGCCCCGGCAGCATGCGTTCGACGGTGCCCCGCAGCAGCGTCGCATAATGGCCCGACATGGGCGCGACGATCAGCAGCCTGGGGCTGCCTTCCACGCCCTCGCGGACGAAACGCTTGAGCTGGCCGAACGGCTTCTGGAGGACGATCTCCTCGGTCACGACGACTCGCTTGCCGTCGATTTCCGTCTGGACAAGGCCGAAGCTCGGCTTGCCGCGCGGCGCGGCGGCGTGTGCGAACACGTCGAGCGCCGATGCCAGGATCGGTCCGCCACCGAAATAGGCAAAGGGATTGACGGGATTCTGCAGAAATTCCGCACCCATATTGGCAAAGGCGCTGGCGCCGGCGAGCAGCGAGCGCTGCATTTCATAGGCGTTGTAAAGCATGTGTTCCCGCTACTTCCCGATACGATGCCGGGTATCCTCTTTTGTCATAAAATCGTCTAATTCATTTTTTGTGCAATGCGAAAGCAAAAGCGTGCGATTGAGCGTTTTGCACGCAGCTGCTAGGCGCAGCGGCATGGCGAGCGAGATCGAGCAAGCAAATCCTGCCGGGCGGAAGCTCGGCAGCCTGTCGATGGTCTGGGACATAGCGATGCGCTATCCGTGGCGCATCGTGGGCGCCGCCCTGGCGATGCTCGTCGCGGCGCTCGCCACCCTCGCAATTCCGGGCAGTTTTCGCCTCATCATCGATCGCGGCTTCGCGGTCGGCGGTGGCGATATCGGGCGCTGGTTCCAGTATCTGCTGCTAATCGTCGCGGTCATGGCGGTCGCCACCGCGCTGCGCTTCTACTTCGTCTCATGGCTCGGCGAACGCGTCGTCGCCGATCTGCGGCGCGCGGTTCAGCAGAACCTGCTGCGCCTTTCGCCAAGCTTCTTCGAGGAGAACCGCCCCTCCGAGATTGCGTCGCGGCTGACCGCCGACACGACGATCATCGAGCAGCTGGTGGGCACGACCATCTCGGTCGCGCTGCGCAACATCGTGATGGGTGTTGGCGGCATCATCTATCTCTTCACGCTTTCGCCCAAGCTGACGGGCATGCTGCTGCTCGGGATCCCCGTCGTAATCCTCCCGATCGTCATTCTCGGCCGCCGCGTCCGTACGATCGCACGCAGCAGCCAGGATCGCGTCGCCGATGTCGGCGCGATGGTGAGCGAGGTTCTTGGCGCGATGAAGATCGTCCAGGCCTTTGGCCAGCAGGCCCGTGAAAGCGCGCGTTTCAGCGATGCCGTGGAGCGCGTGTTCGGTACCGCGCGCCGCCGCATCCTGATCCGCGCGATCATGACCGCAGCAGTGATCGGGTTGATCTTCAGCGCAATCGCGCTGGTGATGTGGCAGGGCGCGCTCGACGTGGCCGCGGGCCGGATGAGCGGCGGCACGATCGCTGCCTTTGTGCTGACCGGCGGCCTGGTCGCGGGCGCCTTTGGCGCGCTGACCGAGGTCTATGGCGACCTGCTGCGCGGTGCGGGCGCGGCGGGCCGCCTGTCGGAACTGCTCGCCGAAAGGCCGCAGATCGCGGCTCCCGCCCAGCCCCGCGCACTGCCCGAGCCGCCGCGCGGTAACGTGGCGTTCGAACATGTCACCTTTCACTATCCCACGCGGCGCGAGGTGAGCGCGCTCGAGGATTTCTCGCTGGCGGTGTCGCCGGGCGAGACCGTGGCCGTCGTCGGGCCTTCGGGCGCGGGCAAGTCCACGCTGTTCCAGCTGATCCAGCGCTTCTACGATCCCGATCGGGGCACCGTACGCCTCGATGGCATCGCGCTGCCCGACGCCGATCCGGCCGAGATTCGCGCACGCATCGCAATGGTGCCGCAGGAGACCGTGATCTTCGCAGCCTCGGCGCGCGACAATCTGCGCTACGGCAACTGGGACGCCGATGACGACGCGC
Organism: Sphingobium sp. FW306-1B-F04DB; assembly: GCF_058781925.1. Lineage (NCBI taxonomy): Bacteria > Pseudomonadati > Pseudomonadota > Alphaproteobacteria > Sphingomonadales > Sphingobiaceae > Sphingobium > Sphingobium sp. FW306-1B-F04DB. The sequence continues at coordinate 4,632 of NZ_JBYSXE010000049.1, forward strand.
TCTGGGCGGCCGCCGAAGCCGCCAACGCCGCGGAGTTCCTGCGCAAGCTGCCCCAGGGGCTCGACACCTTCATGGGCGAAGGCGGCGCACGGCTTTCGGGAGGGCAGCGCCAGAGGCTGGCGATCGCGCGCGCGATCCTGCGCGATGCGCCGGTGCTGCTGCTCGACGAGGCCACCTCGGCGCTCGACGCCGAATCCGAACGGCTGGTCCAGCAGGCGCTCGACTCGCTGATGCGCGGGCGCACGACGCTGGTCATCGCGCACCGCCTCGCCACCGTCCGCGCCGCCGACCGCATCATCGTGATGGAGCATGGCCGCATCGTCGAGCAAGGCAATCATGACACGCTGAGCGCGCATGGCGGGCTTTATGCGCGGCTCGCACGGCTTCAATTTGAGGGGCTCGCCGCCTGAAGCATCAAAGCGGGGTGCGGCCTTGCGTCGCCGCTGTGCGACGAACGGCGGCAAATTCCTAACGGGTTGTTAACCATTTGACTGTCTAATGGGCGCCGCCTCGCATCGGCCCGAGGCGGGTCTTGCCATCCCTTTCGGCACGGCCGTTCCCAAGCTGCCGCGCACGCGCGGAAGCCGACCGGAACTCAAGGCCGATGTGTACCGCGTAACAGTAAAGAGAGAGTTGCCATGAAGAGTTCGGACTATCTGCAAGCCGATCTCATCGCCCTTGCCATCTTCCTTGCGGGCGTAATGCTCTATGGGATCTGGATCGTGGCCTATAAGCTGCTCGGCGGATAAACGCCGCAGCGGCGCGCGGGCCGAGGTGAGCTACACCGCGCCTAATGCCCGAAAGAAAAAGGGCGGCCCCAGCGGGACCGCCCTTCATTTCTTCGGCCGACCGATCAGTTACCAGGTGCGGTACTGCTCGTTGCCGACGAAGCCCATCTTGGTCACTTCCGACTTCTTGATGATCGCCAGAACCTGATCGACCACGTCGTAACGGGCCTGTGCGTCGGGCTGGAAGTGCAGCTCGGGCTCGGGCTCCATGACCTTGGTGCGATCGAGATACTGACGCAGCGTGACCTTGTCGATCGGGCTGCCGTTCCACATGATGACCCCTGCCGGATCGATCGAGATCTTGTTCTTGTCCGGCTGGATCGGCGGCGGGTTCTGCCGCGCATTTGGATCGTCAACCGGAAGATCGACCTTCACCGCATGGGTCTGGATGGGGATGGTGATGATGAACATGATGAGGAGAACGAGCATGACGTCGATCAACGGCGTCGTGTTCATTTCCATCATCGGCTCGCCATCGTCCTTGCCGCCGCTCATTGCCATTTCAGCTAACTCCTCAAACTCTTCTGATTACAGACGCTGGGCAACGAAGCTGCCCGCCGGCGGCTCGGAAATAAATCCGACGCGCGAGAAACCGGCCATCTGCATCGTGAAGATCGTACCGCCGATGCAGCGATACGGCGTGCTCACGTCGCCGCGGATATGCGCTTCGGGCATGTCTTCCGCGGTGAAGTTCTCCAGGCCACCCTTCTTGTCGATCTCCGCCCTGAGCTTTGCCACGGCGCGATCGAGCAGTTCCTGCGAACTGACCTTGGTGAGATTCCAGTAAACCTCGCATTCGCCCGCCGGACCGGCCTTGACGGAGAGCGAGACGTTCTCCGGCTTGGTGGTCGTCGGGTCGTGGCGAACCTCGGGAAGCTTGAGGTCAATCGTCTGGATCACGACCGGAACCGCGATCAGGAAGATGATGAGGAGCACCAGCATGACATCCACGAGCGGCGTCGTGTTGATGTCCGACATAGGGGTGTCACTATCACCCCCACTGGGTCCAGCACTGATTGCCATGTATTCGGATCCTATCCTGCTATGCTTCCGGCATGGCGCACTGCGCTGCCGAAAAAGTCATCGAAAGACGGAACGGCGACCCGACGGGCCGCCGTTCCATATCCGTAATCAGGCCTTGGTGGCAGCGCCGGCCGTGGCGGTCGCGGGCTTCGCGGCTGCCGGGGCGGGGCGGCCAACGACGGCGGGCCTCACCGCGCCGTTCGAGACCATGTAGCCGTGCACGTCGTTCGAGAAGGCGCTGAGGTCTTCCGCGATCGACTTGTTGCGACGCTGCAGCCAGTTATAGGCAAGCACCGCGGGGACAGCGACGGCCAGGCCGAGCGCGGTCATGATGAGCGCCTCACCGACCGGACCGGCGACGACGTCGATCGACGCCTGACCCGACGCACCGATCTTGATGAGCGCGCGGTAGATGCCGATAACCGTACCGAACAGACCGATGAACGGCGCAGTCGCACCAACGGTCGCGAGGAACGCGAGGCCCGTGCCGAGCTTCGAGTTGATCGCGTTCTGGCTGCGCTGCAGCGAGCCGTGGAGCCAGTCATGCGCCTCGACCGGGTCGGTCAGCTTGTTGTGCTGGTCCATCGCCTGGAGACCGTCGTCGACGATCTGCTTGTAGGCCGAGTTCTTCTCGAGCTTGGCGGCGCCTTCCTTCAGGCTGGGGTTGTTCCAGAAGCTCGAACGAACGCGCTTCGACTGGTTGATGATCTTCTGCTGTTCGAACAGCTTGGTGAACATGATGTAGAACGAGAAGACCGACATCGCGCAGAGGATCAGGAACACGGCCCATGCAATGGTACCGCCCTGCTCGAGCGCGGCCATCAGGCCGTAAGGGTTCTCACCGGCGGCGGGGGCGGCTCCGGCCGCGGCTGCTGCGAATTGAATGAACATTGGGGTTACTTTCCTCTCAAATATAAGACTGCAAAGAATGCGGTTGGCGAACCACCGGGATCAATCCTTAGGCAGGCGCCAGGTGACGCGCTGGGTCTTGGTCTCGGCGATCTTGGAACCGCTGGCATCCTCGGCAGGACGATAACGGAAGCGACGCAGGATGAGCTTGCAGGTTTCGGCATCGAGAATGGACGAACCACTCGATCCCGTGACGTCACAACTGGTCACACGACCATCGGCGCCAACGGTGAAGCGCACCGTGGTCGTTCCGGCGTCTCCCGCGCGCACAGCGGCGGGCGGATAGTCGGCGTCCGAAATCGAACCGCCACGCTGTTCGGCCTTCTTGGCCACGCGCGGCGGAGCCGGCGGCGGCGGAGGCGGAGCAGCAATGGGAGTCGGGTTGAACACCGGCGGCGGTGTATTGACCGTCACGATCGGCGGCGGCGGAGCCACGTTGGTCTGCACGATCGGCGGGGGGGTCACGACCGGCGGGGGCTCAATGGGCTTGTCCGGCGGCGGCGGCGGCGGCTCTTCCTCGGGCGGAGGCGGTTCATCCTCGACGTCGAAGACGTTCAGGTCCTCAGCCGCCTTCTTGACCACATTATAGGCCAATCCGGTGACGAAGGCGTATCCGAGTACCGCATGCAGAAGCGCGACGATAACGATCGCGACCGTGCGGCTCGAACCTTGCGATCTATCAGCATAAGCCATTCAGAAACGATACTCCCTCTATTCACATAACGAGCGGAGCGCGCGTGCCGACCTCCTGCGTCGGATACGCCTGTGACCCGCTCTGCCACGATTTATTGTATCTTAAGGCAGAACTGTGTCTCTATCGCCACACTTGGGCCGACGCAATTGCTTTGTTTCCCCGCCGCCCGCCATGTCGCGATATGGGTTCCATCTCAGGTTCATAAACGAACTGCCAATGCCCTTACCGACACGCTATGGAGCCTTTATGACACCAGCGAAACTCGTAGCGGCGATGACCGCATTGGCGGCGTTTTCCGCCAATATTTCATATGCTCAGCCGGCCGCGCCGATGCCGCAATACAGCTATGCGGACCTTGCGGATCTGGCTGACAGCGCGCCCGTTGTGGTCGACGCCCGCATCCGCAACGCGATTCGGCTCAAGGACGCCCAGGCGGCAGGCGTCGCGCCCGGCAAGGCGCGTTTCTATGTCGAGGCCGATGTGCTGGCACTGATTCGCGGCGCCCAGGGCAGCCCCGCGCGGATCAGCTACGTCGCCGAGGTACCGCTTGACGCGCGCGGACGCCCGCCCAAGCTCAATAAATCAAGGGTTTTGCTGCTTGGGCGCCCTGTGTCCGGGCAACCAGGAAGTCTGCAGCTGGTTGCTCCTGACGCGCAGTTGAGCTGGAGCGAATCACTCGACTCGCGGATTCGCACGATTCTCACCGAGCTGACCGCGCCCGATTCGCCGCCGCGCATCACCGGAATCGGTGGGGCATTCCATACGCAGGGCACGCTGCCCGGCGAAGGCGAAACCCAGATCTTCCTGACGACGCAATCGGGCGATCCCGTCTCGGTGATCGTCCTCCGCCGCCCCGGACAGGAGCCGCGCTGGGCGGTCGCGCTGGGCGAGATCGTCGACGAGGCCGCGCGTCCGCCGCAGCGCGACACGTTGCTCTGGTACCGGCTCGCCTGCTCGTTGCCTACGCGCCTGCCGGAGAGCAGCCTGCAATCAACCGACCAGGCGCAAGCCGAGATCGCGCAGGCGGACTACCGGATCGTCCGCCAGGGGCTCGGCAACTGTGCGCGCACGCGCGAAGCTCAGGTGTCGCCGGTTCCCAGATAAACGAAGTCGCGCTCGAACGCCCTCAGGTTCGCGCCCCCATCGACGTAGATCACCTGCCCCGTCGTGGCGCGCGCACCGGCGAGATAGAGCACGGCGTCGGCGATATCCTCGGGATCGGGCAGCAGGCCCAGCGGCATTGCGGCCGCCAGCGCTGCCATCTGCGCGGGTTGATATTCATCGGTCGGCAGCGCCAGTCCGGGCGCCACCCCGCAGACGCGCGCGCGGGGGGCGAGTGCGCGCGCAAGCATCTCGGTCGCGCCCGCAAGCGCGAGCTTGGATATGGTGTAGCTCGCCTGATCGGCGCCGGGATGACGGATTCGCTGATCGAGGATGTTGACGATCACGGCAGGGCGCCCCTCGATCGCGCGCGCCGCAATGTCGCGGGCGAGCAGCGCGGGCGCCGCGGTGTTGATCGTGAAATGCGCGAGCAGCGAGTCGAGCGACATCGCCGCCGGATCATCATTGCCGAAGAGCGAGGCATTGTTGACGAGCAGCGTCGGCGCCACGCCGAAATGATCGGCGACGCGATCGACCAGCCCAGCGATCGCGGCAGGATCCGTTAGATCGGCGGCAAAGCCGTGCCATGCTGAACCCGACTGGATAAGCTGCGCGTGGAGCGCGGGATCGGGCTCGGCCACAGTCCGTCCGTGCAGTGCGACCGCCCAGCCGGCTTCGGCGAGGCGCGCCGAAATCGCGGCACCGACGCGGTGGCAACCGCCGGTGACGAGCGCCAGCTTCACTTGCGATGCCTCGTCAGGGAAATGCCGATCGACTCATTCCCTTCGGCGATCGCGATCTTGACGATGTCGACGCGGACGCGCCGAACGCGCGCGTCCTGGATGAAGAGCGTATCGCAGATATGCTCGGCCACCGCCTCGACCAGCGTGAAATGCACGCCTTCGGGCAGCGCGTGGAGCGCGGCATGCTTCAGGTCCATATAATTTTTGGACGCGGTCAGCGGTGTCTGGGGTTCGAAGCGCGCGGGACAATCGAGATCGACGCGCATCGAAATCCGCAAGGGCTGCGGCAGGTGGGTTTCCTCCGAATAGATCCCCGTCAGCACGGGCACTTCGAGATCGAGCACCTGCAGTTGAAGCGTGTCTTCCATCAAACTCTCTTCCGCATCGCGCGCGCCGGGGTTCCGATTCGCGCTTTCCTTCAGCGGCGAAACCGCTAAAGCGCCTCGCGCCCAAGGTCCATCACACACGCAGAAAGGAAAAGCCTGTGGCAGAAATAGTGCCGCTGCAGCGCATCCCCGATTCTGCCGTGGAAAGACTGCTCGACCACGCATTCGGAACCGACCGGTTCGGCCGCACTGCTTACCGGTTGCGCGCGGGGACATACGCGATCCCCGAACTGAGTTTTGCGGCGGTGGACGGTGCGGGCGCGCTGATCGGCTCGATCCAGTGCTGGCCCGTCGCGCTTGACGACACGAATGGCACAGCCGAACCGCTGGTCATGCTCGGTCCCGTCGCGGTCGAGCCCGCGCTCCAGCAGGGCGGAATCGGCAAGGCGCTGATGCATGCGACGCTCGATGCCTGGAAATCGGGCGCCTTTCCCGCATTGATGATGATCGGCGATCCCGAATATTATGGCCGCTTCTTCGGGTTCAGCGCCGACGCTACCGCCGACTGGATCATCGACGGCCCCGTCGAACGCCGCCGGCTGCTCGCGCTGGCGCCGGTAGACGGGCACGTGCCACGCAACGGCCGGATCGTTCCGCGCCGGGCGTGATGGCTTTGCGCTTGGGCGCGTGTTCGCCTAAGCGGATCGCATCATGACGATGCCGCCGCCACCCGACGATCTCGCCCGCCTGTCGCTTGCCGAGATCGCGCAATTGGCCGGGCAGCGGCGCCTGCCCCCGGTCGAAAGCTGGAACCCGCCGCATTGCGGCGACAGCGAGATGCGGATCGCGCGCGACGGCACCTGGTTCCACCAGGGTTCACCGATCGGCCGCCCGGCAATGGTACGGCTGTTCTCCAGCATCCTGCGGCGCGAGCCCGATGGCGGTTATGTCCTCGTCACGCCCGTCGAGAAACTCGACATCCATGTCGAGGATGCTCCTTTTATCGCGGTAGAGGTCAGGATCGACGGCGAGGGCGATGCCGCCACCCTGGGTTTTCGGCTCAACACCGGCGATGTCGTCATGGCCGGCTCCGACCACCCCCTTCGCTTCGTCCCGACACCGGATGGCCCGCATCCCTATCTGTCGGTGCGGCGCGGCCTCGAAGCGCTGCTTGCGCGCCCCGTCTGGTACGAACTCGCCAATCTTGCGCTGAACAACGGTTCGGAACCGTCCGGGCTGTGGAGCGGTGGCAGCTTCTTTCCGCTGGAGCCCGCATCATGATGCTCGCCGAGAAACTGCGCCATGCGTTGGCGCGCGGCCATGCGGAGGCGCCCATTCTGCTGGTGGGCGACGAGCGCGGCGCCAGCGAGGCGGATGCGGTTCTGGTTCCCGCCGCGGTGTTGATCGCGGTGACCGATCGCCCCGATCCCGGCGTCATCCTGACGCAACGGCCCGAAACGATGCGGCGCCATCCCGGCCAGATCGCCTTTCCGGGCGGGCGGATCGATCCTGGCGACGAGGATGCCGTCGACGCCGCGCTGCGCGAAGCGCAGGAAGAGATTGCGCTGCCTCCCGATCTCGTGACGGTCATTGGCACGATCGACCGCTATCGCACGATCACAGGCTATCAGGTGACCCCAGTGATCGGCGTCATTCCGCCCGACCTTCCGCTCGTCGCCAACAGCGGCGAAGTGACGGAGTGGTTCGAGGTGCCCCTTTCCTTCCTGCTCGAGCCGGCAAATCATATCGAGCAGGCGGTCGAGTGGCAGGGCCGCGAACGGCACTATTATGAGATCAATTTCGAAGGGCGACGAATCTGGGGTGCTACGGCGGCGATGATCGTCAATCTGACGCGGAGGATCATTTGGGCCGACTGACGCTTCCCAAGGTCGCGTGGCGCGCTCGCGAGGGGATGGACCGGCTGCTCGCCGCGCTCGACGCCGCCGACGGCCAGGCGCGCTTTGTCGGCGGCGCAGTGCGCGACACGCTGCTCGATCACGCGGTGCAGGATATCGACATCGCCACCCGGCTGCGCCCCGAAATCGCGATGGAGCGGCTGCGCGCGGCACAGATCAAGGTCGTGCCGACGGGTATCGCGCACGGCACCGTGACCGCGATCCTGCCTGACGGTCCGATCGAGGTGACGACGCTGCGCCGCGACGTCTCCACCGATGGTCGTCGCGCCACGGTGGCCTATTCGGACGATTGGCGCGAGGACGCGGCGCGGCGCGACTTCACGATCAACGCGCTCTATGCCGATCCGGCGAGCGGCGAGATCTTCGATTATTTCGGCGGGCTGGAAGATCTGGACGCCGGCCGCATCCGCTTCATCGGCGATGCGTTGACGCGGATTGCCGAAGATCACCTGCGCATCTTGCGCTTCTTTCGCTTTCACGCCCGCTTTGGCGAGGGCGCGCCTGATCCTGAAGCCATCGCTGCGTGCCGCACCCGATCGCGCGACCTGATGGCGCTATCGCGCGAACGCATTGCCGACGAGTTGCTCAAACTGCTCGCGCTGCCCGATCCCGCGCCAACGATCGCGCTGATGCTCGATATCGAGGTCTTCAGCGCGATCATTCCGGAAATTGGCCCTGCGTCGCTGGAACGGCTGCAGCGGCTGATCGCCAATGAGCAGAGCGCGGGGGTCGCGCCCGATGCGCTGCGTCGCCTGATCGCATTGGTGCCGCGCGATGCCGCGACCGCAGACGGGATCGCGGCCCGGCTGAAGCTGTCCAATGCGCAGCGCAAGCGCATCGGCATTGCGCAGGGTGCGGATGACGGCGGGCCGCGCGAGCTGCTCTATCGCTGGGGCGCAACGTCGGCGACCGACAGGCTGTTGCTGTCGGCCAGGCCCGCCGACGAGATTGCGGCAGAGGTCACGCTCGTCGACACGACCGAACGTCCCAAGCTGCCGATCAGCGGCGGCGCGCTCGTGGCGCGCGGGCTCGTCGCGGGCCCGGCGGTGGCGAAGGCGCTGCAAGCCATAGAGCGGCGCTGGATCGACGAGGATTTCCCGGCTTCGGCGCGCGTGTCGGCAATCGCCGACGAGGTCGTCGCTCAGGCGCTGCGCGTGGACAAATAGGCAAAGGCCGCGTCGCCATCGAGCGGCCCCGAATAGTGAAAGCCCTGCCCCATCGCGCAGCCGAGCGCGGCGAGCGTCCGCGAAAGCTCGACCGACTCGACGCCCTCGGCCGTCGTCTTGAGGCCAAGCGCGTCGGCGAGCGACAGGATTGCGCGAACGATCGCGACCTTGTTCTTGTCCTCGAGCATGCCCGTGATGAAACTGCGGTCGATCTTGAGGATGTCGAGCGGCAGGCGCTGGAGATAGGCAAGGCTTGAATAGCCCGTGCCGAAATCGTCGACCGCGATGGAGGTCTCGAGTTCCTTCAGCGAGTCGAGCACGCGCACCGCGCGCTCGGGATCGGCGATGACCGCGCTTTCGGTTAGCTCGAGCGTGAAGCGCGAGCCCGCGATCCCTGCGCGACCGAGCGCCGAAGAGACGACCGATGCGACATTGTCGCGTGCGAGCTGGATCGCGGACAGGTTGACGCTGATCTTGACGGGCAGCTGTTGGCCAGCGCGCACATCCCATTCGGCGAGCGTACGCGCGGCGGCGTCAAGCGCCCACCGGCCCAGGGGGACAATCAGCCCCGACTCCTCAGCGACCGGAATGAAGTCCGTGGGCGAAATCTCGCCATGTTCCTCATCATACCAGCGCGCAAGCGCCTCGAAGCCCGCGACACGGTCGTTGGACAGGTCAATCAGCGGCTGGAAAGCCAGGTGCAACCGGTTTCCCTCGACCGCACGCCGCAATTCGGTTTCGAGGCTGAAGCGCTTGCGCGCCATGTTGAAGGCTGTGCGCTGATAGATTTCGGTCTTGCCCGTCTCCTTTGCGCGCTTGAGTGCGAACTGGGCATGGCGCACGAGCTTCTCGGCATCCGCGGTCCCGTCATTCATCATCGCGCAGCCGATCGAGCATTCAACGCGGATTTCGAGATCGGCAAGGCGGAAGGGCGCGGACAGCACTTGCTGGACACGCTTCGCCACGCGCTGCGCGTCGCCCGGGCCCTCGACCAGGCGGACGAGGATGCCGAATTCATCGCCTCCTATCCGCCCCAGGCGATCACCCGCCCGCAGCGCCTGAATCAACCGGCGCGCGACGGTGATGATGAGTTCGTCACCCGCCATCGGACCGATGCATTCGTTGATACGGCTGAAGCGCACAAGATCGACGATCAGCACCGCAAATTGCTGATCGCCCTGGGCGCCCGCCTCTTCGAGCAGTTCGTTAAAGCCGGCACGATTGGGCAGCCCGGTCAGGCTGTCCGACAGCAATTCCCGCCGGAGATTCTGCGCGGCCTGCAATTCGGCCGTCCGGTCGAGCAAGGCGAGCATGCAGCGCGCGCCCGACAATTCGGTTTCGGCCAGCCGCGCAAGCCGCACCGAAAAATGCCGCCCGGCAATCGGATCGCCGTCGTGCCATTCAAAGTCGCAATGCGGATCGCCGCTGATCAGGAATTCGACGATCCGTTCACCGATCCCGTTGCGATCGAGCAAGCCAGGCGCCGCGCGCGCCTTGCCCGATTCCGGCTTGTCGAGTTGCTTGAAGATCGCGTTGCTGCATTCGACGAAACGGCCACGCGCGCCAATGCCGATCACCGCCGCAGCGATGGGCAGTGCATCGAGATAATGCTGGCGCGCCTCGACAAAGGCTGGAAGCTGCTCGGAAATCGACAGGCGCGGCAGGGCAGGGGGCGGTTTCCCGCCCTCCCCTACGGGAGGCTTGAGCCTGTTCCGATCGACTGCGACGCCCATATGTTCCACGGAGTTACGCCTCCGAAGGTAAATTTACTGTAAAATCAGTGCTGAAAATGGCGTCAGTCGAAGCGGTTGCTACGTGGGAAACCCGTGGGCGGCATCCGTCCCGCCGCACCCCGCGCAACGCGCCAGGGCGTCAGGTCGGCTTCGGTGCGCATCCGCCCGGTTTCGCCCCCCATCGCCCAGCTCAGTCCGTCCTCGAAACGGAAGGCAACCGCGTCCGAAAGGCCGCCATCACGATAGCGCTGGAGCGCCACGCCCTGGCCGCGCCCCATTTCGGGCAGTTCACCCAATGGGAAGACGACGAGCTTGCGATTCTCGCCGATCGCCGCGACATAGTCGGCATTGGCGGAAATTGACCGGACAATCCTGAGCTTCGCACCCGGACGAACATTGACCAATTGCTTGCCCTTGCGCGTTTCGGCGACCGCGTCGGCGACCGCCGCGACGAAACCCCGGCCATCCGATGAAGCGACGAGCAGCTTGCCGCCGGGCGCCCCCGGAAGCAGGGCGACAATGCCCGTCTTGTCCTCCATGTCGATCATCAGTCGGACGGGCTCGCCAAAGCCACGCCCGCCGGGGAGCTTGTCAGCCGCGAGCGTGTAGAAACGGCCATTGTCGGCGGCGAGCAGGATCTTGTCGGTGGTTTGCGCGTGGAAGGCGTGCGCGGGGCCGTCGCCTTCCTTGAATTTGAGCGCGTCGGCCGAGGCGAGATCGATATGCCCCTTCATCGCGCGGATCCAGCCGCGCTGCGACATGATGACGGTGATCGGCTCGCGCTCGACCATAGCCTCGAGGGGAATCTCGCGTGCGGGCGCGGCCTCCTCGATCAGCGTGCGGCGGCGGCCAAGCGCGGTCTCGGGGCCGTAGCGCTCGTGCAGCCTGGCGAGATCGCGCTTAAGCTGCGTGCGCTGGCGCGCCGGGCTCTCGATCAGCGCCGCAAGCGTCTTGCGCTCGGCGTCCAATGCCTCACGCTCCTTCTTGATCTCCATCTCCTCGAGCTTGCGCAGCGAGCGCAGCCGCATGTTGAGGATCGCCTCGGCCTGACGGTCATTGAGGCCGAATTCCGCCATCATCACGGGCTTCGGTTCATCCTCGGTGCGGATGATCTCAATGACGCGGTCGAGATTGAGATAGGCGATCAAATAGCCGTCGAGCAGTTCGACGCGGTCGTCGATCTTCGCCAGCCGATGTTGCGAGCGACGGACGAGCACCTCGATCTGGTGCTCGAGCCAGTGGACGAGGACTTCCTTGAGGCTCATCACGCGCGGCGTGCGGCTGGCGTCGAGGACGTTGAGGTTGAGCGAGATACGCACCTCGAGATCGGTGAGCCTGAACAGGCTTTCCATCAGCATCTCGGGCTCGACCGTGCGGCTCCGTGGCTCAAGCACGATGCGGATCTGCTCATCGGATTCATCGCGGATGTCGGCGAGGATCGGCAGCTTCTTGTCGTTGATGAGCTGCGCGATCTGCTCGATCAGCTTGGATTTCTGGACCTGGTAGGGAATCTCGGTGACGACCGCGACCCAGGTGCCCCTGCCCTCGTCCTGCTTTTCCCAGCGCGAGCGGACGCGAAAGCCGCCGCGGCCCGTGGCATAGGCTTCCGCGATCGCAGACGCGCTATCGACGACGATGCCGCCCGTCGGGAAGTCGGGCCCCTTCACATATTCGAGCAGTTGCGCATTTTCAGCCGCGGGCTGGTCGATCAGCAGCATCGCCGCGTCGATCAGCTCGGCAGCGTTGTGCGGCGGGATGTTGGTCGCCATGCCGACCGCGATGCCGCTCGCACCGTTGGCGAGCAGATTGGGGAACAGCCCGGGCATCACCTCGGGCTCTTCATCCTCGCCATTATAGGTGGGGCGATAGTCGACCGTGCCCTCGTCGAGCCCCGCCATCAGGTCGATGGCAACGCCGGTCAGCCGCGCCTCGGTATAGCGATAGGCGGCGGCGTTATCCCCGTCGATATTGCCGAAATTGCCCTGGCCGTCGACGAGCGGGTAGCGCAGCGAGAAGGTCTGGGCCAGGCGGACCATCGCGTCATAGACCGACTGGTCGCCATGTGGATGGTATTTGCCGATCACGTCGCCGACGACGCGCGCGCATTTCTTGTAGCCCGCGGCCGGATCGAGCCGCAGCAACCGCATCGCCCAGAGCAGCCGACGATGAACGGGCTTCAGCCCGTCGCGGACATCGGGCAGCGAGCGCGCGGTGATCGTCGAAAGCGCATAGACGAGATAGCGCTCGGACAGCGCACTATCGAAGGGATGGTCAACAATCTGGTCGAGCGGATCGGTGAATTCGGTGGCCATGTGAAGCTCGATAGCAGGGCGGAGTCGGCGCGCAAACTATTCGCGCTGCATCATGTGAAGGCGCTGAGGCGCCAGGTGGGAGCGGGCGACGCGGCTCGTGCCGATTGATCGATCAGATCGATCAAAAAGGGGTGAAAGTGCACAAGTTCACACCGTTCATGCGCGCGAGGATTCGTCACTCTACACCCATCACTGATCGACAATTTCGATCAATCACCGCGGTGCTGCGGCTGCCGAAGCGCCATCACCATTGATCCGGAACTTCTCGAAGGTCGCGCGCATGTTCCATGGGGAAAACTCCGTTCGTCGGGCCTGTCCGTCCGCCTTTGAACATACCGGGAACATTCGATGTAGGACAGGCGTTTTTGGTCGGCTGCTTTCGACCCAAATCAGCCTTCTCCCGCTTTTGCGGGAGAAGGAGGGACCCGCCGCCGCAGGCGGTGGGGGATGAGGGTCTTCTTGTTGCTTCGTTGGGAAGAAATTAAGAAGAAGACCCTCACCCAACCCTCTCCCGCAAAGGGCGGGAGAGGGCTCAAGGCCATGTCGGCTTTCCCCGCCGTGCGAATCCTTCCTGCCGGCCTTCGGCTCTCAACACCTCTCCGGAGACATGTAGATGCCGTACCGATCATCCTGGGCATCGCGCGCGATTTCGGCGAGCATCCAGTCTTTGAAGGCGCGGACCTTGGGGGCATTGCGGCGATATTCGGGGTAGACGAGCCAGTATTTGCTGCGGCCGTACCCCACTGCATCGGGGAGCGGCGCGACGAGGCGGCCGGCCTTGATATCGCTCTGCCACAGGGCCGCATTAAGGATCGCGATGCCCTGCCCCGCGATCGCGGCATTGCCTTCCATCACCTGGGAGTCGAGCCTCACGCCGGTGGACGAGTTTTCGACGCTGGTGCCGTCGCCGACCTGCTCGAGCCAGGCATTCCACCAGACATCGTCAGGCGACAGCCGCGGGAGGCGCAGGATATCGGCCGGCCGCTCGACCTTGGGGTAGCGCGCCAGGAATTCGGGGCTTGCGAGCGGGATCACCGGCACGCGCATCAGGAAATGCGCGACGAGCCCGGGCCAGGGTTCGCGACTGGTGCGAACCGCCACATCAACCTCATCGCGCGCGAAATCGACGACATGATCGTCGGTATGGAGGCGGACCGCCAGCCCGGGGCGCTGCATCTGGAAGCCGCCAAGGCGCACCGCCAGCCAGTTGGACGCGAAAGTGTTAGAGCAGCTGATCGTGAGCACGGCTTCGCTGTCGGTGCGCGCGATCGAAAAGGCGTCGTCGATGCCGTCGAAGGCCGCGGAGATGAGCGGGGCGATGCGCTTGCCCGACTCGGTGAGCGTCACCTGTCGCTTGACGCGGTGGAACAGGGGCGTGCCGACGCGCTCTTCCAATAATTTCACCTGATAACTGACAGCAGCCTGGGTCATGCCCAGCTCCTCCCCAGCTTTTGTGAAATTTCCGTGACGCGCAGCAGCTTCGAATACGCGGACGGCGGCAAGGGGAGGCAGTTTTCGCATGCCCATAATCATAAGCCACGCTTATTGAAGTGAGGCAAGCATTTGTTGGCGCATCAGCCCGTGATCGGGCATTGAGGTGTTGCTAGAACGAACCGCACCCCAGGAAAGAATTGGAGCCAAGCCATGTTGCGCGACGAGTTCGAAGGTCGCCTGTGGGCCGACCATCATCATTTGCTTTCGGAGCAGGCGGCGGCGCTGTTTGCCGATACCGCTCTTGTCTTCCGCCGCCTGACCGCGCGCCTCTATGACGCGCCCTGGCAGCGCGTGCCGCCCAAGGCGCGCAATCACTGACGCCCCCGCCGGGGTTTGCGACTTGTCCCTTGGTCGCAAGCCCCGGCACCCCATGGTTAGCGCCACATTCACCGCACCGCTAAGCTCTTTGGCTACCGATATTCGTCAATGCTGCCTCATCGGAAAACAGGCAGGCAGGCGGAATCATGTTTCGGCAAAACCGGCTGTGCCGGGGGGTTGGAATCGCGGCGCTCATCGCGTCGGCGAGCCTTTTGACAGGCGCATCGCTACCCAGCCTGGAACAGCGCCTGCTTTACACGCATAACAGCGAGCGCGGCACGCTGGGCCTGCCCGCGATGCGCTGGGATGCCGGGTTGGCCGCGGACGCCGCGGCATGGGCACGCCACCTCGCCGCCACCGGGCAATTCGAGCATCTCCAGGAATTCACCGACGATCCCGACGCGCAGGGCGAGAATCTGTGGATGGGCACGCGCGGCGCCTTCGCTCCCGAAACGATGGTCGGCCACTGGATAGAGGAAAAGAAGGACTTCAAGCCCGGCGTCTTCCCCAACAACAGCCGAACGGGCAATCTCGAGGATGTCGGCCACTACACCCAGATCATGTGGCGCGACACGAGCAAGGTCGGCTGCGCAATCGCGGCCAATGCCGAGGACGAGTTTCTCGTCTGCCGCTACAGCGCGACGGGCAATGTGATCGGCGAGCGGCCTTTCTAACTGCCCCCTAGAGCATCGTGCGTTATATCTGATCCATATTCGTGCTCCGGGCTTGACCCGGAGCCCATGCCGGAAACGGCGATACGCCCGGGAAAATGGGCTCCTGCTTTCGCAGGAGCACTGAACCCTATTAGACGCGCGATGCTCTAGCCCGCGGATCCCGTAAACACGGACCAGCCCGTCGCCTCGGCCAGGCGCTCAAGCGCCCAGCTGCCGAGCAGCGAGTTGCCGCGCGCGTTGAGCCCGGGCGACCAGACCGCGATCGATGCCTTGCCCGGCACGATCCCCAGAATGCCTCCACCGACGCCCGACTTGCCGGGAATGCCGACGCGGAAGGCGAATTCGCCCGATCCGTCATAATGGCCACAGGTAAGCATCAGCGCAGCGATTCTTCGCGCACGGCGGGCCGAGATCACCTGATGCCCCGTACCCGGATGAAGCCCGTCGGCGGCGAGATAGCGCCCCGCCATGGCGAGCTGGCGACAGCTCATCGCGAGCGCGCACTGGTTGAAATAAACGTTGAGCACGTCGTCCACCGCGTTGCCCAGATTGCCGAACGCCTTCATGTAATTGGCAAGCGCGAGGTTGCGGAATCCCGTATCGGCCTCGGATCCCGCGACCTCCATGTCGATCTCGACCGCGTCGTCCTCGGCGAGGAACCGCATGAAGCGCAGCAACTCCCCGATCGCGCCCTGCGGCGCGCCGCGATCTAGTACGGCGTCGGCGACGACGATCGCGCCCGCATTGATGAACGGATTGCGCGGAATGCCGTGCTCGAATTCGAGCTGCACGATCGAATTGAACGCCGATCCCGAAGGTTCGCGCCCCACGCGCCGCCACAGCGCATCGCCATGCTTGCCGAGCGCGAGCGTGAGCATGAACACCTTGGAGATGCTCTGGATCGAAAAGGGCGTCTCGGCGTCGCCCGCCACGAAGCGCTCGCCGTCGGCGGTAACCACGGCGATGCCGAACCGCGCGGGATCGACGCGACCGAGCGCGGGAATGTAATCGGCGGGCACGCCACGTTCCTCGACCACCGCCATCTCGGCAGCGATCGCATCAAGCAGATCCTGCAGTTCAGCCACGTCCACGCAATTCGGGCGGAAGTTCCAGCCCTTCGCGTTCATCGTCCCAGATGCAGTGCATGATCCACCAGCGGGTGCCGTCGTCGTAAAGATGGAGCATGTTGAGCCCGCGCTTGATCAGTTCGGTCGAACCGGGCGCGGGGCGCGCCTCGTAGGAGGAAAAGACCTGCGCGATATTGCCGAAGCGGAAGACCTGCCGCGCGATTTCCATCTCGTAGAAGGCCATGTCGGCGAGCAGCGCCGAAGCGTTGGCACGGTAGGAGTCGAGATCGAACGTGAGCGCGATGGGTTTGCCCTGTTCGTCGAGCCGCGTGCGCACCATCCGCGCCTCGGGGTGGAAGAGATTTTCGGACAGCGCCCAGTCCTGCCCGCCCGGCGGTCCCGAGACCGAGGTATAGAAGGCGTCGAAAATCTGGTCGAGATCGTGCAAGTCAATCGCCGCTGTGGCCATGCGTTCCTCCCATGCTGGGCCATCAGCGATAAGGCCGCTTTCGCCGGACGCAAGGCGGCGTGGCGTCTCCGGGGTTATTTCTGGGCGGTCTTCAGTTCGACGATGAGGTTGTGGATCGGCGTGGCACCCTCCTCAGCGAACGACGGTAATCCATCAATGCTCAATGCCCCCGAAAGGCAACAGCCTGCGGGCGAGCGCCGCAGCCTTTTTGCCGTCGTTTGCCTTCAGGGCGGGTAGTATCGCCGCGGCATTGCGCTTCATCAGTTGGTCGAGAGGCGTCGGAGCGGGCGCCGAGGCTGCCGACTCAGCGAGCCTTCTTGCCTGGGAAACAGCATGCCGATCCAGCCTGATCCGCATCATCGCCGCCAGCCCGGCAAAGAAGGCGCGATGGCCGCCAAGGGCCACCGACCGGTTCAATGCCTCCTCGCCCACCTGCTGACGCGCACCGAGCGCGGCGCGCGCCACCATCGCGCCAAGCTGATCGATCGCGTCGAGATGCCATCCAGCAATCACCATCTGGATTTCCGGATCCCGTGGATCGGCGGCGGCCAGCGCTTCGAAGATACGACGGGACGCCTGAGCATCGGTTCGACTGCGGGTAAGCTTCGCGCGATATCCAATGGCTATGCCCCGTTGCAGACTGGCTTCGCGGTTACCCGGTCTGGCCGCCAGCACTGCTTCCGACATTGCGATAGCCCGTTCTATCAAAGCCAATGCCGCGCTTTTGTCACGTGCCTGAAAGGCAGCCGTGATCAATATCTGGCGCGGCGTCTCGGCCTCGGCGGTCGTGGAAAGGCTTAGAACTATTGCCGCTGCGGCGATCGTAAAACTGCGCAAGACTTCCCTCTCCCGACCGACAAGGGGCATCGCACAACGCTCACCAGAGATAAAGCGCCGAACCAGCCGGTTCGCACATCAGGCGCCGGTCATGCGATCGCCTCTATCGCGGACGTCAGCCCTCTAGCGCCCGCCCTCCTCCCCCTCTGAGACTGCATTCAGGAACCGGCCGAATTCGATCGGAAAGGGGAACACGATCGTTGAATTCTTCTCGCCCGCGATGATGTTGAGGGTGCTGAGATAACGGAGTTGCATCGCCTCGGGGCGCTTCGACAGAATCTCGGCCGCCTCGAGCAGCTTGGCGGCGGCCTGCTGCTCGCCCTCGGCATTGATGACCTTGGCGCGACGCTCGCGTTCGGCCTCGGCCTGACGCGCGATCGCGCGGACCATCGTCTCGTTGATGTCGACATCCTTGATCTCGACATTGGCGACCTTGATCCCCCAGGGGTCGGTGCGCGTGTCCAAAATCTCCTGGATGTCGCTGTTGAGGCGGTCACGCTCGGCAAGCATCGTGTCGAGCTCGTGCTTGCCGAGCACCGAGCGCAACGTGGTCTGCGCAAGCTGGCTGGTCGCGGCCATGAAATCCTCGACCTGGATGATCGCGCGTTCGGGATCCATGATGCGAAAATAGATGACCGCATTGACGCGCACCGAGACATTGTCGTGACTGATCACGTCCTGCGGCGGCACGTCGAAGACGACCATGCGAAGGTCGGTGCGCACCATCTGCTGGATCATCGGCACGAGCAGGATCAGCCCTGGGCCCTTGACCCCCGTGAAACGGCCGAGCGTGAAGACGACGCCACGCTCATACTCCCGCAGGATCTTGACCGCCGCGGCAAGGAACAGCAGCACGAGCAAGACCAGCGGCAGGTAGAAGGCGAATTGCGGAATCATCGCGCTATCCTTCCGATGGCGACAGGATCGGGCTCGACATGGAGCGTCAGCCCGTCGAGTGCAGCGACACGGACGCCCTGCCCCTTGTCGAGCCGCGCATGTGCGACGGCGTTCCAACGCTCACCGCGCACGAAGACATGGCCATTGCGGTCATCCCAGTCCTCGACGACGCCGCGCAGCCCCACCATATCCTCGCGGCCGATCACAATGCGCGCGCGGCGCGACGCGAGCGCCAGCCGCGCGACGAGGAGCATGAACAGCACGCTCGCAGCTGCGACGCCGGCGATTGCCGGGCGCGAGATACGGAAATCGGGAATGTCGGTGTCGATCAGGATGGTCGCGCCGAGGATGAGTGCGACGACGCCCCCCACGCCCAGCGTACCGAAGGAAGCTACGTACATTTCCGCGACCAGCAGACCAATGCCGAGCGCTATCAGTGCGATCCCCGCAAAGTTCACGGGCAGCGCCGCCAGCGCATAGAGCCCGGTCAGCAGGCAGATCGCGCCGATCGTGCCGGGCGCGAAGAATCCCGGATTCATGAACTCGAAGATCAGGCCGTAGATACCGACCATCATCAGGATGAGCGCGACGTTGGGGTTGGTGATCGCGGCGAGTAATTCGGTGCGCCAGTCGGGACGGACATGCTCTATTGCAAGGCCGCGCGTCGCAAGTGTGACCGAATTGCCCGCAACGACGACGGAACGGCCGTGAAGCTGTGCGAGGAGATCGCGCACATCCCTGGCCTGGATATCGATCACGCGCGCCTTCAGCGCCGCGCTCGCGGAAAGACTTGCCGCCTCGCGGACCGCCTTCTCGGCCCAATCGGCATCGCGACCGCGCAACTCGGCGAGCGCACGGATATAGGCGGCGGCATCATTGACTGCCTTGGCGTCCATCGGGCTGCGCCCTGCAGCCGCCTTGTCCTTCGAATCCTTGTCGGCCCCTTCCCCTGGGCCGGGCACACCGCCGATCTGCACGGGCGTGGCCGCGCCGACATTGGTACCCGGCGCCATTGCCGCGATGTGGCTCGCATAGAGCAGGAAGGTCCCCGCACTCGCCGCACGCGCGCCGCTGGGACTGACATAGGTCGCGACGGGCACCGGCGAGGCGAGGATGTCGCGGATCATCGCACGCATCGAGGTATCGAGTCCGCCGGGCGTGTCGAGCCGCACGATCACCAGTGGCGCTTTGCGATCGGCGGCCCGTTCGAGCGTGCGCGACAGGTAATCAGCGCTGGCCGGGCCGATCACGCCGTCGAGATGCACTACGATCGCGGGCCCGCCGCGCGGCTGCCCCGCCGCGGGCATGCACAACGCGACCGCAAGCCCGACCAGCAGGATCGCCAGCCAGTGCCCGTAGCGGCGGCGCAATTCGCTTCGCGATGCCCTGGGCATCGTCCATGCTCCTCGGGGCGCATCCCCGGCATTCACAGGGCGTTATCCTAGCACGCAATCAGCAGATTGTCCGATTTCGCGTCGGGGTCACCTTCGAAAAAGCCGCCGGCGTGCGAAAATTGAATACTCGACTCGTCGACGCAACAACACGCTTGACCGCAATCTCTACCAGTGTAATTATATAACATGAAAACAACGAGGGAGAGTGTCATGCGTCGTTCGGTCATCCTGCTTGTCCCCTGTATTCTCGCCGCGTGCGGTGAAAAGCCCGCCGAAAGATCGGCCAGCCCTGAGGCTCCGCCGAGCATGGCGGTGCACGATATTCCCGCGGCGCCCGAGGCCTCGGCGCCCGACATAGCGCCCAGCGCCGCGCCCGGTGTCGCCTTTGCCTATGGCTACGCCTTCCGTCTCCCCGCCGACCGTATCGGTGCGGTGCAGGAAAAGCATGCGCAGGCGTGCGAAAAGCTCGGCATCGACCGCTGCCGGATCGTGGGGATGCGCTATCGGCTGGTCGATGACGAAAATATCTCGGCGATGCTCGCCTTCAAGCTCGAGCCGAGCCTGGCGCGCCAATTCGGCAAGGATGGCATTGCCGCAGTGACCGAAGCCGAGGGCATGCTTGTGGCCAGCGAGATCACGGGGGAGGACGCAGGCGCAGCGATCACCGCGGCACGCCGCGCCGAGACCCGCTTGCGCGAGGAGCAGGCGCGGCTCGAGGCGCGACTGAGACAGACCAAGCTCGGCCAGGCCGAGCGCGAGAGCATCAACGACCGGCTCGAGGAGATCGCACGGTCGCTGAGTGCATCGCAGGCTGGCCGCGACGAGAAGCAGGAGTCGCTGGCGACGACGCCCATGGTATTCAACTATGGCTCGGGCGAACTCGTCCCCGGCTTTGACGGGCGCTCGCCGATCGCCAAGGCCTTCGCCACCGCGGGCGAATTGCTGGTCGGTGCGGTCGCGACGATGATCGTGGTGGCAGGCGCGCTGCTGCCGATCGCGATCCTGCTCGCGCTGATCCTGATCGGCTGGCGGCTGGCGCAGCCGCGGGTTGCCAAATGGCAGGCATCGCGCGAGGCGGCAGCCACGGCGACGGCCTGACTCGATCAATTGCCTATGGTCGGTGATTCGGTTATAGGCGCAGCCCTCTTCCCGCCCCGGCGCGCGCACCCTATCTAGGCGCCGCCGGGGCATCGACTTTCAGGGGTAAGTGTAAATGGCACGCCGCCGCCAGATCTATGAGGGCAAGGCCAAGATCCTCTATGAGGGGCCTGAGCCCGGAACGCTGATTCAGTATTTCAAGGATGACGCGACAGCGTTCAACGCGCAGAAAAAGGGCACGATCAGCGGCAAGGGCGTGCTCAACAACCGGATTTCCGAGCACATCTTCACGTTGCTCGGCAATATCGGCGTCCCCACGCACTTCATCCGCCGCCTCAACATGCGCGAGCAGTTGATCCGCCAGGTCGAGATCGTCCCGATCGAGGTCGTCGTGCGCAACGTCGCCGCGGGCTCGCTGACCAAGCGCCTCGGCATCGAGGAAGGCACGCAGCTACCGCGGACGATCATCGAATATTACTACAAGGACGACGCGCTGGGCGATCCGATGATCGCCGACGAGCATATCGCCTGCTTCGGCTGGGCGAGCCAGGAAGAGATGCACGACATCGCCGACATGGCGATCCGCGTGAACGACTTCATGTCGGGGCTGTTCGCGGGCATCGGCATCCGGCTGGTCGACTTCAAGCTCGAATTCGGCCGCATCTGGGACAATGACTATGCGCGCATCATCCTGGCCGACGAGATCAGCCCCGATGGCTGCCGCCTGTGGGACATGACGACCAACGAGAAGCTCGACAAGGATCGCTTCCGCCGCGACCTAGGCGGTGAGGTCGAGGCCTATCAGGAGGTCGCGCGCCGGCTCGGTCTGCTGCCCGAGGAAGGCGACAACTCGATCCTCGATCTCGAGAAGCACCGCAAGAAGCGGGGGAAGTAAGGCCGAACCTCAGCGCGCGCCGAGCACTTCCGCGGCGCGCGCTTGCATCGCATCGGCAAAGGCACGCACTGCGGGGGTTCCTACGCGGCTCGCGCCGAAGACGAGGTGCACCGGAATGGCCGACACGCGAAAGTCGGCCAGCAAGGGCACGAGCCGTCCCGCCGCAATGGCATCATCGACCTGGTAGCTGAGCTGATAAGCGATGCCGATCCCCGCCTCGGCCGCCTGGATTGCGGCATCATTGGTGTTGACGAGCATGCGCGGGCGGATCGCCACCGCCATTTCACGCTTTGCGCCGAAGCGCCACTCGGTCGCAGGGTTGACCGCGGTGACCCCGATCAGCGTGTAATGCTTGAGCTCGTGCGGGTGCACGGGTGTCCCGTGTCCGGCGAGATAGGCGGGGCTGGCCACCGCCATCCGTTGCAGTTCGCCGATCTTCCGCGCGATCAGACTTGAATCGGCGAGCGGCCCGATACGGACCGCGACGTCGATCCCCTCCTCCACGATCCGGACGTTACGATCGATCAGCAACAGGCGGATCGAGAGTTTCGGATGCGCGGTCAGCAGCGCGTTGGTGACGGGAACGACGTGGCGCTGACCGAAGGCCACGGGAGCGGTGACGATCAGCGTCCCCTGCGGCGCATCCTGCGCGCCCATCGCGCCGCGCTCGGCATCGCGCAGATCGGCCAGGATCGCGCGGGCGCGCACGAGAAAGGCGGCGCCCTCCTCGGTCGGCGTCACCGCACGCGTCGAACGGTGAAACAGCGTGATCCCCAGATGCGCCTCGAGCGAGGCGATCACGCGCGTCATCGCGGGTGGCGACATCCGCATCGCGCGCGCGCCGGCAGCAAAGCCACCATGATCCGCCACCGCGACAAAAGCCTCGAGCGCCTGAAAACGGTCCACACAGATTCCACTAATTGGAACAATGAAATCCAGATTTAGACGATTATACTTTTCTTGAGAAACGCTCATTTTCTCCGCAGGAGTTGAGTGATGGCCGAAAATTTCAAGCGCATAATGTTCACGCCCGGCGCAAGGGCGCTGCAACAGGCCGCGGGATCGCGCGCGAGCTATGCGCGGATGGAGGGCGAAGGCAGCGCCCCCGACGCGCTGGACGCGGCGGCCCGGGCCTTCATCGAGAGCCGTGACAGCTTCTATATGGCGAGCGTCACCGAAACGGGCTGGCCGTATGTCCAGCACCGCGGCGGGCCGCCGGGATTCCTGCGCGTGCTCGACGAACTCCGGATCGGCTTTGCCGACTATCGCGGCAATCGCCAATATGTGAGCACCGCGAACCTGATCGCCGACGACCGCGTGTCGCTGTTCCTGATGGATTACCCCAACCGCCGGCGGCTCAAGCTGATCGGGCGCGCGCAGGTCGTCGACGACCCGGCGGAGATCGCAGCGCTGATGACGCCCGACTACAAGGCGGTGCCAGAGCGCGGCTTCGTGATGACCGTCGAGGGGCTCGAGTGGAACTGCCCCCAGCATATCACGCCCCGCTATACCGAACACGAGATCCGGCAGCTCGTCCACGCGCTCACGTCGCGGATCGAGCAGCTCGAAGCCGAGAACCGCACATTGAGGGAGAGACGTCCGCAATGATCCGGCTCTATGCCTCCCCGCTTTCGGGCAATTCACACAAGATCCGCATGGCGCTCGCCTTTCTCGGCCTCCCGCACGACGAGATCGCGGTTGCAGCACCCGAGCGCCAGACGCCGGATTTCCTCGCGCTCAATGCGCTCGGCCAGGTGCCCGTGCTGGTCGAGGGCGATAGCGTGATCCGCGACAGCCAGGCGATCCTCGTCTATCTCGCTGCGCTGCATCGACCCGGCGACTGGGACGGACGCGACGCCACCGAGCGCGCGCGGATCATGCAATGGCTATCCTTCGCCGCCAACGAGATGGCGAACGGCCCCGCGATGCTACGGCTGGGAAAGCGCTTCGGGTACGAAATCCACGAGCCAACTGCAGAAGCGATCGCCCACAGGGCGTTGCCCGTGCTCGAAGCGCATCTCGCGCGCAACGACTGGCTCGAAGGCGGCCGGGTGACGATCGCCGACATCGCGGTGAGCCCGTATGTTGCGCTGGCGCCCGATGGCGGGATCGACCTTGCCCCCTACCCCGCTATCGCGCGCTGGCTCACGCGGATCGCCACCCTCCCCGCCTTCCCATCGATGCCCGGCTGGCAGGCCAGTTGACCGATCCGGCTTGACAGAACCAGTGATACGAGCGGCGGCCGCTGCCGCATTTCCTGATCAATGGCGGCTACGCCACGCTGCAGTTCACGCCTTACGGGCTGATTCTGGGCCTTTGGCATTGACAGCACACCGGGCTTCGGTGCTCCTTTCGCGTCCCCTGACGCAGAGCGAGCCCGGTACTGGTGATCCGTAGAGTCCTGTTTTTGCTTGGAAGCGCCTGCGTATTGGCGCTTTCCGCGTGCCAGGCGCCGCAACCGGTGTTCCGCCCGGCAGCGGTGCCGACCGTCGATCCCGTAAGCACGGCCTGGCATTTCAACCGCAGCGACGTGCCGCGCGATCCCGAATGGCGCTATGGCGTGCTGTCCAACGGGATGCGCTACGCCATCCGCCGTAACCTCACGCCACTCGGCTCGGCATCGATCCGGCTGCGCGTCGATGTCGGCTCGATCGCGGAGGCCGAAGACCAGCGGGGCCTCGCACATTTCCTCGAACACATGGCGTTCAACGGTTCGAGCCATGTGCCCGAGGGCGAAATGGTGAAGATCCTCGAACGCGACGGTCTGGCGTTCGGGGCTGACACAAACGCCAGCACCAGCTTCACCGAGACGATTTACAAGCTCGACCTGCCACAGGTGACCGACGAGGTGATCGACACCGGGCTGATGCTGATGCGCGAAACCGCGAGCGAGTTGACGATCGATCCCGAGGCGGTCGATCGCGAACGCGGCATCATCCTGTCCGAGCGGCGCGCGCGCGACCAGTACAGCTATCGCCGGCTCATCAGTTTCCTCGACTTCGCACTGCCGGGCACGCTCGTCGCGCGACGTATGCCGATCGGCGATCCGCAAGTCATCCGCACCGCGCCGGCCGACCGCATCCGCAACCTCTACGACCGCTTCTACCGCCCCGACCGCACCACGCTGATCGTCGCGGGCGACATCGATCCCGACACGATCGAGGCCAAGATCCGCGCGCGCTTCTCGGACTGGCAGCCGAGGGGACCGGAGGAAGCCGAGCCCGTCACTGGTACCGTCAATCCCGACCGTCCCACGAGCACCGCCTATTTCCACGATCCGGCGGTGCCCACCGCGGTGTCGCTCTTCGCCACGCGACCCGCCGACACCAGCCCGGACAGCATCGCGAAACGCGAGCGATCGATCCTCGATGCGCTCGCCAATGCCATGCTCACGCGCAGGCTGACCAAGCTCGCGCGGCAGGGCGACGCGCCGATCCTCGGCGGATCGGCGAACTATTCGACCCTCTTCAGTGCCGCCGAATTGGCATCGATCGATGTCACCGCAAAGGGTGACGACTGGCGTACCGCGCTCGAGGTCGCCGATCGCGAGTTGCGCCGCGCGCTTCTATATGGCTTCACCCAGGCCGAACTCGAGGAGCAGATGGCCAATCTGCGGCGCGGCTTCGAAAATGCCGCACGCCAGGCGCCGACACGGCGAAGCGAGGCGCTGGCCGATGCGCTGACGGGGGCGATAGGCGACGACCTGATCGTCACGACGCCCGCCTATCGGCTCGAACAGTTCAACGCGTTCGCGCCGCGGGTCACGCTCGATCTGGTCAACGCGGCGCTTCGCGCGCAATGGGCGGACGCCAACCGGCAAGTCCATGTCTCGGGCAAGCGCGCGATCGCCGATGCGCCCGCGACAATCCTGGCCGCTTATGACGAGGGGCGCGGGGTCGCCGTGCTGCCGATCGCCGACCCGCAGCGCGCGGCCTTTGCGTACCGCGATTTCGGCAATCCGGGTCCGGTGATCGAGGACACCCGCATCGCCGATCTCGACATCCGCACCCTCCGCTTCGCGAACAATGTACGGCTCAACCTCAAGAAGACTGATTTCGAGCAGGACCGCGTACGTGTCTCGCTGCGGATCGGCAGCGGCGCGCTCGAATTCCGCAAGGACAAGCCGGGGCTGCGCATGTTCATGAATACTGCCTTCGCTTCCGGCGGTCTTGTGGCGCACAATCTCGACGAGCTGCAAAGCATCGTCGCGGGTCATTCGGTGACGCTCGGACTGGCCGTGAGCGACGAATATTTCGGGACGACGACGATCACGACGCCCCAGGACCTCGAACTGCAGATGCAGATCCTCGCGGCCTATATGCTCGCACCGGGCTTTCGCACCGAGGGCGACCGGCAGTGGCAGAACCGCATTCCCGTCCTTTACGACACCTACAACGCCTCGCCGGGCGCGGTTGCCGGGCGCGACGTACCACGCATCATCACGAGCGGCGATCCGCGCTTCGGAACGCCCCCGCTTGGCGTCCTTCTGCAGCGCAACATGGCCGAGCTGCGCGCCGCGACCGAGCATGCCTTTGCCAGCGAGGCGATCGAGATCGGCATTGTCGGCGATATCGACGAGCAGACCGCGATCGACATCGTCGCGCGTACCTTCGGCGCGTTGCCCGAGCGCGAGGTCATGCCCCAACGGCTGGAGGACGCGCGAAAGATCGCCTTCCCCGTCGATCGCACGCCCGTCACGCTGTTCCACGAGGGCAAGCCCGACGAGGCGATGGCGATGGTCTATTGGCCGACCACGGACGACGGCGATTTTCGCGCCGACGCCACGCTCTCGATGCTCTCGACGGTGATGGGGCTCATGCTCACCGAGGAACTGCGCGAGACGCTGGGCGCGACCTATTCGCCCGTCGCCTATTCGAGCATGTCCTCGGTCTATCCGGGCTTCGGCCAGCTGGTCGCGTCGAGCAACGTCGCTGTCGAGGATATCCCCAGGGTACAGGCGGCCGTCGATGCGATCGCGAACCGGCTGCGCACCGAGCCGGTGAGCGCGGACCTGATGCTGCGCGCGCGCAAGCCGATCCTCGAGCGCATCGAGAAGAGCCGGCGCGAGAATGGCGCGTGGATCGCGCTGCTCGACGAGGCACAGACCGAACCGCGCTGGATCCAGCGCTTCCGCACCGCGCGCCCGGTCTATGAATCGATCACCGCCGCCGACCTGCAACAGGCAGCGCAGCGCTGGCTCGATCCCGCCGCCGCGCTCAGGATCCACATCATCCCCGATCCGAACAAAGTGAATCCTTGAACCCGCGGCCAAGCGAGGCCATAGAGCCGCCAAATCCCCATGCCAGCGAGACTCGAACCATGAAAACCCGCATTTTCGTAACCCTGAAGGGCGGCGTGCTCGACCCGCAGGGCAAGGCGATCCACCACGCGCTGGAGAGCCTCGGCTTTTCGGGCGTGAACGATGTGCGCGCGGGCAAGCTGATCGAACTGGACCTCGCCGAGAGCGTCACCGAGGGCGAGATCGAGGAGATGTGCAAGAAGCTCCTCGCCAACACCGTCATCGAGAATTATCGCATCGAGCGGGGAGCCTGATCCCATGAAGACCGCCGTCATCGTCTTTCCCGGTTCCAACTGCGACCGCGACCTGGCGGTGGCGCTCGAACAGGTCACCGGCCGCAAGCCCGACATGATCTGGCATACCGACACCGAGCTGCCTTCGGGCCTCGGCTTCATCGGCGTTCCGGGCGGCTTTTCCTATGGCGATTACCTGCGCTCGGGCGCGATCTCGGCGCGCAGCCCGGTGATGCGCGCGGTCGTCGCGGAGGCCGAGCGCGGCGTGCCCGTGTTCGGCGTGTGCAACGGCTTCCAGATCCTGACCGAGACGGGGCTGCTCCCCGGCGCGCTGATGCGCAATGCGGGGCTCAACTTCGTGTGCCGCGACGTCGCGATGACCGTCGAGAACACCCAGTCGATCTTCACCAGCCGCTACACCGCGAACGAGGAAATCCGCATCCCCGTCGCGCATCATGACGGCAATTTCTTCGCCGACGACACGACGCTCGACCGGATCGAGGGCGAAGGCCGCGTCGCCTTCCGCTACGCCGAGGAAGTCAACGGCGCCGCGCGCGGGATCGCGGGCATCCTCAATACGCAGGGCAATGTGCTCGGCATGATGCCCCACCCCGAACGCATGATCGAAGCCGCGCATGGCGGC
The DNA here is from genome assembly GCF_058781925.1 of Sphingobium sp. FW306-1B-F04DB. Lineage (NCBI taxonomy): Bacteria > Pseudomonadati > Pseudomonadota > Alphaproteobacteria > Sphingomonadales > Sphingobiaceae > Sphingobium > Sphingobium sp. FW306-1B-F04DB. The sequence goes on from NZ_JBYSXE010000049.1 coordinate 32,661, forward strand.
CTTGACGGCCGCCGCCTGTTCGAGGGCGTTCTGGAAGCGGTCGCGGCGTGAGCATCACGGGCGGCTGCCTCTGCGGCGCCGTCCGCTACACCGTGGACGCCGAGCCGATCGCGACGCGCACCTGCTGGTGCCGCGACTGCCAGCACCTCGCGGCGGGCAACGCGACGGTCAACGTGATCTTCCCGTCGGACAGGATCGCGATCACCGGCGAGACGCGTGACTATGTGAGCAATGCCGATAGCGGCACCATCATGCACCGCCGCTTCTGCCCCGCCTGCGGCACCCCGCTGTTCAGCGAGGCGGAATCGCGCCCGCACCTCATTATCGTGCGCGCGGGCACGCTCGACGATCCCGCGATCGCAACCCCCGAAAGCACGATCTGGGCGTCCTCCGCGCCGCACTGGGCGCTGATCGACGAGACGCTGCCGATAGCGGAAGGCCAGCCGGCGCCGATCCCGAAGCCCGATTGAGCGTCGATTTACCTGCGAAGGCTAGACGTCCCTTTCGACAGGGCCAACAGCATCAACTGAAATTTCGATCAATGCCTGCGTGAACTTCACAAAGCTCGCGCATGTAAAGCTCGATTTTTATAAGCGAGCGCCAGTACTGATCGAGTTATTCGATCAACATCTTCACATGTCAAAGAGCCGTTCCGACGCTGACAGGCTTCGGCGATGTAGGACAGCGTTTCTTCGCGTCTTGGGAGCCCCTGGAGATGCAGAGACGGAGAAGAAGTGAGATGACGGCGGCTTGCGACCCAGACTGTGTAAAAACGTGCTGATGTGCTAATCTCCATTGCGATGATGGGGGGCGCAGATGGGGCGTTTCGTCGAG
>NZ_JBYSXE010000004.1:0-53264 GCF_058781925.1 Sphingobium sp. FW306-1B-F04DB
CCCCGGCCTGCGCTCGATTTATCTCTCCGCAGTGCGATTGCCTCGTATGACAATCGTCGCACCTCGAAATCCGCGTTTTTACACGTCCTCGACCCAATTGCGCACATCAGTTCCTCCCCGGTACGGGGAGGTGGCAGCCCGAAGGGCTGACGGAGGGGCTGCGCTGAATTGTCGGGCTTTGTGCCAGCCCCTCCACCACGCTTCGCGTGGTCCCCCTCCCCGTACCGGGGAGGATCTGTACGCCCGCTCCGCACGACATACAGGACATCGTTCGGTCCGCTAAACCTTCGCGCTGAACGGCGTGAAATTCGTGCCCTTGTCGAACACGTCCACGCCCTCGCGGCGCTTGAGCCAGCCGACCACGGCATAGGTGACGGGGGTCAGCACCGCCTCCCAGCCGACCTTCAGCGCCCAGTTGGTGACCATCACCGTCGCGACCTGCCAGTTCTCCCACACGCCGAGAAAGGCGAGCGGGTAGAAGATCAGACTGTCGATCCCCTGCCCCACCACCGTCGAGCCGATGGTGCGCGTCCAGAGATGCCTGCCCTCGGTCCACACCTTCATCCGGGCGAGCACGAAGCTGTTGGCGAACTCGCCCGCCCAGAAGGCGAGGAGCGAGGCGAACACGATGCGCCAGGTGTTGCCGAATACCGCTTCATAGGCCGCCTGATCGCCCCAGCCCGCGGCGGGGGGCAGCGACACGACGACCCAGCTCATCAGCGCCATGAACAGCATCGCGACGAAGCCCGCCCAGACGCAGCGCCGTGCGCGCGCATAGCCATAGACCTCGGTCAGCACGTCGCCGATCACATAGCCCAATGGAAAGAACAGGATGCCCGCGCCGAAGGTGAAGCCGGCTACCGTCGAAAGCTTGGCCGCGCCGATCAGGTTCGAAAGCAGCAGCACCGTGACGAACGCCGCCATGACGAAGTCGAAATAGCGGAAATGCCCGCCTGCAACCGCCTGTGCCGAAACCGCTTTCGGCGCGCCCGTTTCCCCCATGTTCATGCGGCGTCACACTATCGAGGTTTCCTGCCCATGCAATCCACGCTATGCGCATGCGCGTTGATGCATGGTCCGGGCGCAAAACCGCGCCCGTTTTACTGGCCGTGCATGCGTGCGCCCGTAGCTCAGCTGGATAGAGCACGAGCCTTCTAAGCTTGGGGTCGCAGGTTCGAATCCTGCCGGGCGCGCCAAATACCGTCGTCAGCCGCCGTCTCATGCGCTAGCGCCGCGCCGGCTACGCCGGCGTATTAGGCCGGGCGGCCAACGGCGGAATGGGAGTTCAAGTCATCCCACACGGCGGCCGCTTCGCGCTCAATGTCGGGCCATTCAAGGTGTACTTGACAGCGGATGTTCCATTAGGTGCAGGCATGCGCCTGACCCTTAACCAAGTGGTGACTTAGCCGGCGTCCGTCGTCGCTTATTCGTACCTGGTTTTCGTGCCCTGACCCAAAAACTCCACACTGCGAACGAACCAAGCAGTGTCAGTCCGATGCCCGAGACCGTCATCACCAGCCGGTAGGCGAACCCGCCGACCTTGGCGGCGTGAAGCGGATAGGCCAGGTCGAGGACGCCCAAACCGTTGGGCAGCGAGCGCGCATCCCGTGCTTCGATCAGATGCCCATCATGCGCACTGTACCACAGGTTCGTGCGTCCGTTAGGCACCCATTCCGGCCGCTGACGCAGCCGGAAGAGGATCGGATCGCCCGCCTTTCGCGGAAAGGCGAGGAGCCGGAGTTCTGCCTCAGGGAACCGGCGTTTTGCGTCCGCGAACATGGCCGCCCAATCCAGCCGTGCGGCCGGCGGACGCGGGTCCGGAGCCGGCGGGACGGTCGCGGCCTTGATTTCGCTGGCCGATGACCACGGACTCACGAGTGCCAGGCCGACCGGTTTCAGCGCCATGGCTGCGCCGGTCACGAACGACAGCAGCAGAAGTGGGGCGAGGAGGATGCCGAGATCGCGATGATGACGAAGAATTGCGGGGCGGCTCAACCGGGCCGGCAGGAACCTGGGCGCGAATGTTCGACGATGCTGCCACCAGAGGAGCGTGCCCGTAACCACGAAACCGATCCCCAGCAGTGCGCAGACTCCGACGATCGTCTCTCCGTCATGGCCCAGGAGCAGGTAGCGATGGAAATTGAACAGCCAGAGTTCGGGGCGCTCCCACAGGCTTTGCCACTGGCTCACAACGGCGCCGCCGTTATCCAGATAGCGGCCCGATCCATCGCTCAGAACCACCCGGTGGAACGGGAAACTGTTGGAAGAGAAAATGATGTAGTCCGGCCTCGCGGCCGGGCTTTGCTCCGCTGCAACGGCGATGTCCGACAGCGGCGCGATCGTTCGCACCGCACCCGCCATCGGCCGGAATAACTGGTCGGCGTGAAGCAGCAACGCGCCGGTGGTACCAAGCAGCGCCAGTATCAGCCCGATCAGGCCGCCCGTCCAGCGATGCAGCAGGAGGATCGTACGCATGATCGCTCCGCCGCAGATCAGAGCTCGATCGTCAGCGCCAGCTTGACCGACATGGGCAAACCCTGGGCAAGCAGGCTCGTTCCGGTCGCCGCCCAGTAGCGTTTGCCGGTGACGTTCTGGCCGTAGGCCCGCAATGTCGCTTTCCTGTCGAGCAGATCGAAGCTGTAGCTCGCGCCCAGGTCGAACGTTTCGTAGCCCGGCACATAACCTTGGTTCAGCGCGTTCACCGCGCGTCGCCCGACATGGAAGACGCCGGCGGAAAGCCGCAGGCCGGGCACCGGCGGCACGCGATATTCGACGAACAGCGAGCCGGAGAATTTGGCGACGTTCTCGATCCGCTTGCCAATCACGTTCGCGGCGCCCGATTGCTGGGTCGCGTCGAGCGTCATCGCGCTGGCCGAGATCGAGAGGTCGCGCGTCAGTTCGCCGACCGCACCGAACTCGACACCCTCGTAGGTCGCCTCGCCATCCTGAACCAAGAAGTTGGCGCTGTTGAGATAGGCCGAAGGCCGCTTGATGTGAAAATACGCCCCCGTCAGCATCAGACCGCGCAAGGGCTCCATTTTGATCCCGGCTTCCTTCTGCTTGCTGATCGCGGCTGGCAGTATCTCACCGGCGTTGTTGGCGATCTGCTGGGCGACGGGACCCGGCTCCAAACCCTCGATATAATTGGCGTAGACGCTGACCCACTGCACCGGCTTAACCATCAGGCCGTAGGAAAAAGTATCGGGCGTGATCTTCAGACTACTGGTCCGACTGACGTCGCTGTACTCGGTCTTGCGGTAGCCGATCGTGGCCTGCAGCCAGTCTCCCAATGACGCCCGGTCGAAAATGTACAGGCCCAGATCCTCGGTTCGCGTGGGATTGGGGATGATCCGCGGCGCGGCAGGCTGCTGCGGGATCGCGACGGGATTGTAGAGGTTCTGGGCGAATGCGGTCCGCACGGCGATCGGGACGTTGCCGTCACGGGTTTGGTAGGCGACTCCGGCGAGCAGGTTGTGTTCGATCGGCCCGGTCCGGAAGGTTCCGGAGATGTCGCCGCGATAGATGGCGTTGGTATAATCGTTACCGCGCGTCTGGGCCACTGATAGCGTTCCATTGCCGGTGGCGAGATCGTAGCGGCCGAACGACGAGAAGGCGCGCTCGCGCGTCAGATACGATCGCCCGACTGCACCGGAGATCCGCCAGTTCGGCGCGAAGTCGTAGTTGACGCGCGCCAGGAGGTTGGTCTCCCGACCCCGCGCCTGCATCCATTCATCGCCGAGGTTCTGCGACGCGGCCTGCAGCGGGGGAATCGTGATGACGCCATTGACAGCGGCAAGGCTGAGCACGGCGGGTTCGGAGATGGTCTTGTAGATATACTCCGCGTCCAACAGCACCTCGAGGTTATCGGCAACCTTCCAGTCGAACGCGCCTGTCACGAAGAACCGCTCGCCGCTGGTGCGCTTGACGCCGGTCTCGATCAGCGAACCGCCCGCGTTCACACGAAACCCGGCATTCCCGAATCGGCGGCCGATATCGATATTTCCACCGACCGAACCATTGGTGTCGCCCTTGATCTCGACTCGGGTCACCGGCGCGGCGGTCGGTCGTTCGGTCACGAGATTGACGATGCCGGATGGCGTCGCGAAGCCATAATAAAGTCCGGCCGCGCCCTTGAGCACCTCAATGCGGTCCTTGCTCTCGATCGGCTGCTCGATCAGATTGAGGACCGGGAGAACGCCGTTCCACCGGTAATTCGTGAAGTTGTTCAGATTGATGCCACGTATGGCGAGATTGCTATAAATGCTGGTGTTGATCTGCGCTTGGGAGACGCCGGGCGTGTTGCGCACGGCATCGATGACGGACTGCGCCTGCTGGGCGTCGAGCAACTCCTTGGTCATTATCGCGACGGTGAGCGGCGTATCCAGGAGCCGCGCATCGCGGAATGTCCCAGCCTGAACGAAATCCGCGCCGAAAGTGTGTCGGCGATCTGCTGTTACAACAATTTCCGTTTGGAGCGCCTCGGCTTCCAGCGCCTCTTTCCGGCCGGCTTCTTGCGCCTGTGCGGGCTCCTCAGCGTTGGCTGGGGTGGAGGCGGTAGCAACCAAGGCAACGCCAGCAAGCAGTTGAATGCCAATCCGGCTGGTCCGAATACACCATGTGTTGGTCATAAAGAAGTTCTGCCCATGCTCCGATCGGCACGCCAATACGCTATTGCGAGGCAGTTGCAAGTCTGTGTGGTGCTCTGCCACCACGCCGTGCGCGCACCTCAGCACGGCCTGAAGTTCGAACGAGGTGCTTCCACGCGCCTGAATCTCGGTATCGGCCTCGGCCAAACGTCCACTCCGCGTTCGTCGAGCTGTTGACAGGGATGTTCGCTCGCTGCGCGCGCTTGCCCAGAGGGGCAGGGCTCGCGGTCACAGGCGGCCCCCTCGAAGCCAATCGAATGACGACGCTATTGCAACGCACTCGCAACTTAGATAGGCGCGTCCCTTGAATTTCTGGGGGGAATATGTCTCGATTGTTTCTAAGTATCGCCTTTTGCACGGGCATTGTTGCTGCGCCTGTGGCAGCCCAAACATCGGCACCTGATGCAATCCCCACGCCTGCCGATCAGCAGTCGACCGGCGAACAAATCATCGTTTTCGGACGCATTGCCTCTGATCGCGTGCAGGACATCCCACAGACTGTAGATCTGCTAACCGGAGAACTGCTGGAGGAGAGCCGCAGCGAGACGATCGGTGATGCTCTGCGACTGGTTCCGGGCGCATCCAGGGATGGCTCAGTGTTCGACGTCTTCGGGGACTCATATTTGATTCGCGGTTTCTCCGCGAACCAGACAGTGAACGGCATGACAGCGAACGCGCTTCGTCAGGCTCGTGACACGGTGACGATCCAGCGGATCGAGGTCCTCAAGGGACCAGCGTCAGTGCTCTATGGTCAACTCCAGCCAGGAGCTGTCGTAAACATCGTAACGAAGCAGCCATCGCGGGAGTTCGCTGCGGAGACGACGCTCCGCAGAGCCCGCTTCGAAGACTGGCGTGGCACAGTCGACGTCAGTGGCCCCATGAATCAAGGTGGCGACCTCCGTTTCCGGCTGACCGGCGCGTACGACAACTCGGACAGTGTGCTTGATTTCTGGCACCGCAAACACTTGGTCTTTGCGCCCACCGTAGCGGCGGACATCGGCGATCAAACGACAATCACGATCGAAGCGCTATTTGTGCGCAACGAACTGGATGGCTTCCTGAACGGCTTTCCTGCTGAGGGGACGGTGCTTCCAAACCCGAACGGTCGCTTGCCGCGCTCGCTGGGATTGACCGACCCAACCTTCGAGCCCTCGATCCGCAAGAACAGCGAAATCAGCGCTCGCGTCGAGCATCGTTTCAGCGATACCGTCCGCTCGCGGCTTGGCCTGTCATGGACGAAGGAGAAGACGGACGAGGAAGGGATCTTCGGCCTCCTCGGCTGGGACGAACAGTTCCGCACGTTGACCCGGGCTCTTCTCACCTCTGAGTCCGATGGCGAGGCTTGGACGGCCTATGGGGACGTTGCGGCCAATTTCCGCACCGGGTCCGTTCGCCATGAAGTAATCCTGGGTGCCGATCACAGCTGGTTCGATCGTGATAATCTAAGCGAGGTGGCGCTGGCACCCAGCCTCGATGTGTACGATCCGGTGTACGAACAGGAGCAGCGGCCTGAGACATTCCCTCTGCCAGACTTCGGAAGCGCATCGGATGAGCGTAGCCGTAGCCTTGGGCTGTTCCTTCAGGACCGCATCGCACTCAGCGACCAGCTGCGGTTCGTCGGGGGCGTGCGGTGGTCGCGATTCCGCCAGCGGACTCTTACAAGCTTTCCCACCGGCGAGAGCGTTGAGGACCGGCAGAGTCAAACAGCCTGGACGAGCCAACTCGGCGTCCTCTTCAATCCCACGCGAAACATCAGCCTCTTCGCGAACCGGACCACGTCCTTCCTCCCGGTATCGGGTATCACCGCCGAAGGCCGGCCGCTCGATCCGGAAACAGGCGTGCAGTACGAGGTCGGAGCGAAGGCTACATTCGGTAGGGCATTGTCGCTCAATGCTGCGCTGTTTCACCTGAAGCGCGGCGACGTGGCTGTCTCGGATCGCGATGATCCGTCAGCGCTCATTGCGATCGGTGAGCAGGTGTCGAAGGGCTTCGAGCTTTCCACAACCGTCCGCCCTCTCACCGGGCTTGAGCTTTATGGCGGCTACGCCTTCACGAGAGCGAAAACGACTGAAGACACGAATGCCGAACTCATCGGCAAGCGTATCCGGAACGTCCCGCGCCACAGCTTCATCGCGCGCGGCACCTATGCGGTTCAGTCGGGGTTTGCTCATGGCCTTCGGCTCGGCGCGATCGGGACTTATACAGGCGACCGCGCCGGCGACCTCGAAGACACCTTCGAATTGCCAGGCTACTGGCGCTTTGACGTTCATGCGGACTACCCCGTGACCGACAACATCAGCGTCGGCGCAAGTGTCGAGAACCTGGCGGATAAGCGTTATTACACCCACGCATTCAGCCTTTTTGAAGTCTGGCCGGGCGCACCACGAACATGGAAATTGGACCTCACCGCCCGCTTTTGACGAAGGGCGGCAGCCGGCGTTGGCTTTTGGTCCTACTTCACCGGTACGTTGGCCTGTCCATAGCAGGCTTTCTGGTGATCGCTGGATTGACTGGCTCTATCCTCGCGTTCGAGCCGGAGCTTGACGCGGCGCTTAACCCCGACCTGTTCAGGGCGGTGTCCGCGCCTTCGCGCCCCGCCTTGCCGCTGGGAGAACTGATTAGACGCGTCGAGCAGGCCGACGATCGGCTTCGGGTTTCGGCGGCCCTGCTCCCGATCGACCGAAAGCAAAGCGTTCTGCTGTGGGTTGAGAGCCGCGACTCAAGCACGCCGCTCGGCTTCGATCAGTTGTTTGTGGACCCTGCATCGGCTCGAGCGTTGGGGAATCGGCAGTGGGGTGCTTGTTGTCTCGATCGCAAGCAGTTCATTCCGTTCGTCTACCAGATTCACATGACACTCTTCCTGCCCTCTGGGGCGGGAGCGCTGTTGATGGGGGGCGTGGCCATCGCCTGGCTGTTCGACAGTATCGTCGGACTGCTGCTTGCATGGCCGCGATCCCGAAATCAAGGCCGCGGCTGGTCCAAGACGCTGAGTTTCAAACGTGGCGCAAAGGGTTTCCGTGCGATGTTCGACCTCCATCGGCTCGCCGGATTGTGGCCTTGGCCATTGTTTATCGTATCGGCCGTGACGGGCGCATCGCTGAACCTGCGCGAGCAGATCGTGCAGCCAATGGTTGAAGCCGTATCTCCGCTCAGTCCTGGTCCGGTCGACGATCGGGCGGACCCCGCCCGACCCCCTGCCTTGCTGAGTTTCCACGATGGCGCCGAACGCGCAGTGGCGTCCGTCATCGACGAGCACGAGAACCCGACAATCCTCTATGCTACCCATTCGGCGGAACTGGGACTCTACGGTTTCGCCGTTGGTGAGCCGGTGGGAAATCCGAGAAACGGGCTAGGACCATCGTGGGTCTACATCGACGATCGAAGTGGCTCCGTCAGGCATCGGCAGGTCATGGGTGAGGGAAGTGGAGGCGACGTATTTTTCCAAGCCCAGCTTCCGCTCCACAGTGGCAGGATCGGCGGTACCGGGGGGCGAGTCCTGGTTGCGCTCTTCGGTCTCGCCGTCGCGCTCCTGTCTATCACCGGCGTTTATGTTTGGTCGCGAAAACGGTGGGCGCGTGCAGAACACCGTGCACGTGCAGCGGCTAGAGCCGCGTGAAGCTGTCCGCAGCGGGGGATTCGCGGCCTATTCATGGCGCCTGGATCGGCCAACCTTGCCCTCATAGGACCAGCGGCCCCGCATTGCGGCGCAGGTCGGAGGCCGACGCCAGGCGGCGGCTCTATAGTAGTATGAGGGTCGACATTATTCGTTATGTTTATCCTGCACGGCGCGCCAACGTGTTAATCGTAGTCGCTGCGGAAAGCGGCGATTGGGTGCGGGATTAGCGTAGCATTCGTGGCGGAACCCAGGCTCCGCGTGAGCTGCCCAACGACGGCTCAGTCGGACGATCTGGACGGACAGCTTTTGACAGCCGAGATGGGAATGCGGCCGTTCCGTACGGCAGTTTCGGATGTCTGCCCGAAGCTCGGTTGGCACCCGGTCGCAGGAGTGCAGGCTGCCAAAGCGCAGGTAGAGTAGGGTTAGCTCGCCATCGTCACCCTCGGGCGGATCACAAGCGAAAGCTCAACCAGGCGGCGAGGAAATCGGAGCCGGTGTAGCCAGCGCGCGTGAGTACCGGCCCGGCTTCGAGATGCTCGTAGCGTGCCGTAAACGAGAGACGCGGGCTAATCGTCCAGAGCAATTGCATCCGAAGGGATTCGGCGATCTTGGTCCCGCCCACCAGTTGCGTACCGGCGAAGGGCTGGCCGTTCGCGCGATAAACCGCGTCGTCGGCATTGGCACGCCAGGCGAATTGGTATTCGGTGGTCACGCGCACCCCGTCGACCGGGGAAAAGGTGAGGTTGGGCGCCACCGCGACCAAATTGGATGGCGTCAGGAACAGCTGGTAACTGTAGTAGACGTTGTTGCCGAATGGGGCATAGGCGTTGCGCAGCTTGCCCTGTCCATATCCTCCCCCGCCGCTCGCATAATCCGCACGCAGGCCGATGCGCGGCGCGCCCGGATCCCTGCCCAGTCGATAGTTCTGCGCGGTGAAGACGTGCCAGGCGTCGATCTCCTGGTCGATATAGGTGCCCCACTGGTGGTTGGCCGACCAGTCGATCGTCAGCCGCCCGACATCGCCCCATAGGCGGGCGCCGGCATAGTTGCGCTCGGCCGGTCCGATTCGTCCGCCCCAGGCGCCGACATCATTGGTCCGCCGCCACAAGAAGGGGTCGAGAAAGAGACGGGAGCCGCCGAGCCATTCAGGGGGCAGGACGACGCCGAAGGTTACACCATAGAACCGGCGCGCGGGATCGTTGACGTCGTCTTCCGGCCCGAGATCGCCGTAGGCTGTGGGCTTGAGGTCGAAGAGGTCCACGCGCAGCCGGCTGCCGCGCGCCCAGGCACGCCAGCCATTCAATGTGTAGCGGATCGTATTGTTGTCGCGCTGGCTGACGAGCTGGTTCGGGCCATCGGTGAACTCCTGTCGGCCATAGCGGCCTCCGATCGCGACATTGCCAATCGTCCCCTTTGCCTCGAAGAAATATTGCTGGAGAGCCAATGCATTCCGGAGCGTCGCCGGGGGCACGCCGAGCTGGCGCCCGCTGATGCTGCCGTGCGCAACCTCGCCATAAACGCGCAAATTGGGTCCGAGATGCAGATCGGCGCCACCGACGAGGCGGGTGAGGTCCTGCCGCTGATGCGGGCCTTCACGCAGGCCCGGGTTGCTGGTCATGTTGACCCGCAGCCGAGCTTCACCCGATAGCGTGAGGTAGATGTCGCCATCGGCGTCGAGCGGCAGGAACTTGAGCTGGTCGAGCGGATCGTCACGGCTGGCGGGATCGCGCATGATCCGCCAGTCCTCGGCCCAGCGCGACAGGCTGTAGCCACCCGTCGTGCTGCCTTCGCCGGTGGCAGCCGCCGGGTAGGGCCGCGGGGTGAGGGCGGGCGCCGACTGGTCCTGCGGAGAGGCCGGTTCGGCCGCCGCGGGCTCCCGGTGAACCGGCGACTGAGCATGAGGGGCCTGCGCCGCGTCTACGGCTGGTGCGCTGCGGGCGGTCGGTGCCTGTGCGGCAGCCTCCGCACCCGCCCCATCGCCAGCGGTTGATGGAATAGAAGCGGCTTGCGCGGTCTGGGCGGCCGGACTGGCAAGAACGAGGGCGGCCACGCCGGCACGGATTGCGCGCCGATGATTGAGGACGGTCATGTTTTCTCCTTGGGGTGCCGGTAACTCGGACCTCGGGCCCTATTCCGCCGCCACCATCCCTTCGGGCAGTTCGTCGACGCTCGGCAGCTCACCGCCGATCGCGGCGTCGAACTGGGCCTTGTCGAAGCTGCCTTCCCAGCGGGAAACCACCACTGTCGCCACAGCATTGCCGATGAAATTGGTGAGGCTGCGGCATTCCGACATGAACCGATCCACCCCCAGGATCAGCGCCATTCCCGCGATCGGCACGCTGGGCACGATCGAGAGCGTCGCTGCCAGCGTGATAAAGCCGGCGCCGGTCACCCCCGCTGCGCCCTTGGACGAAAGCATGGCGACCGACAGCAGCAGCAACTGCTCGCCTAGCGAAAGGTCCACCCCTGTCGCCTGCGCGATGAACAGGGCTGCGAGAGTCATGTAGATGTTCGTGCCGTCAAGGTTGAACGAATAGCCGGTCGGCACCACCAGGCCGACGACCGACTTGGGGCAGCCTGCGCGCTCCAACTTCTCGATCAGCGAGGGCAGCGCGCTTTCCGAGGAGGAGGTGCCCAGCACGAGCAGAAGCTCGGCCTTGAGGTAGCCGATCAGCTTGAAGATCGAAAAGCCCGCCAGCTTCGCCACTGTGCCCAGCACCACCAGCACGAACAGCAGCGAGGTGATGTAGAAGGTGGCGACGAGCCCCGCCAAATTGGCCATAGTGCCGATTCCATAAGCGCCGATGGTGAAGGCCATCGCCCCGAACGCCCCGATCGGCGCCGCCCGCATCACGATCGCCACCAGCTTGAAGAAGGCGATCGAGAGGTCCTCCAGCGCATTCAGCAGCCGATCTGCACGGGGGCCGACCAGCGCAAGCGCGATGCCGAAGAGAATGGCGACGAACAGCGTCTGGAGGATGTTCCCCGAGGTGAGCGCGCTCACCACGGTGTCGGGAATGATGTTGAGCAGGAAGCCGGCCAGCGTGCTCTCATGCGCCTTTTCGGCATAGTTGCTGATCTGCGAGGTATCGAGAGTGGCCGGATCGATGTTGAGCCCGTCTCCCGGGCGCACGACATTGCCGACGATCAGCCCGACGATCAGCGCTAGGGTGGAGAAGAAGAGGAAGTAGGCGAAGGCCTTGCCCGCGACGCGGCCTACCCGCCCGAGATCGCGCATTCCGGCGATGCCCGTAACGATGGTCAGGAAGATCACCGGCGCGATGATCATCTTCACGAGCTTGATGAAGGCATCGCCAAGCGGCTTCAGCGATTCACCAACCCCTGGCGCGAAATGGCCGACCAGAATGCCCGCCGCGATGGCAATGAGGACCTGACAGTAGAGGCGTCCGTACCAGGGCACCGCCCTTGGCGGGACGGGTGGGGCGTGGGGATGGACGATGTAACGCGCCATTGAGCTATCCTCTCCTCGGGCCCCAGTCTGATGCCGGTCCTCGTTGATGCCTCAGTATGACTCGCGTTTCTCCATGCCCCAAATGGCTGGCAGACCTGAGTCTGGATGAGCAATTTCAATAATTTAAGCTGAGTGACGAGAGGCCGCGTGTGCATTTTATTGGACAAGATGGGGCGCACTTGTGCAACAAATGACACGATGTTGAACGCGCGCACAAAGTTGGGCTCGGGGCGATTCGGTCGCACCGCGGGATGGTTCGTCGGAGCCCTCTTGCTGGCGATCCTCGCAGCAGTTCTCGCCGGCCTTGTGGCCGAACAGCGGGCCGAGGGGCGCGCGCTGGAGCGGATGCGGGTCGATGCACAGCTTCGGGCTGCCTTGCTGACGAGTGAGGTCGCGCGTTTTCGCCTGCTGCCGCTCGCGCTTGCTGGCGACAGGGACGTGGCGGCGGCGCTCTCGGGCGATCCGCCTGCCCGCAGCGCGCTCAACCGCAAGCTGGAGGCGCTGGCCAAGGAGACCGGCGCCGCGGTCGTCTATGTGCTCGATGCACAGGGGCGCGCGATCGCAGCGAGCAATTGGCGCAACCCCACAAGCTTTGTCGGCCAGGATTACGCCTTCCGCAGCTATTTCCAAGGCGCGCGGCGGAGCGGTTCCGCCGCCCAGTTCGCTCTCGGCACCATCAGTGCGCAGCCGGGCCTCTACCTCGCCCGCCGCACCCCCAACGGCGGTGTGATCGTGGTGAAGCTGGAGTTCGACCGGCTCGAGCGGCAATGGTCGGACGCCGCGGGCCACACCTATGTTCACGATGACGAGGGCGTGGTGCTGGTGACCAGCAATCCGCAACTGCGCTTTACCGTGAGCGGGAGATTGGCGCCCGAAAAGGCCGCACGTCTGCGCGACGAGTTCCGGCTCGGCGGCGAAGCGCTGCGGCCGTTGCCCGTTGGCCCCCCAAGCTTGTCCGTCGCCGTGCCCACCCAGGTTGAGGATTGGCAGCTGGTACATACGTTGCCCCGCGCCGCGGCGGTGGGCGGCGCGGTATGGCTGGCGCGCGTGGCCGGCGCTGCCGCCATGCTGGCGCTCCTTGCCGGCGTCGCGGTAGTCATCGGCCGGGCGCGCCGGCGCGGCGAAGCGCAGCGGGCCGAGGCCGTCCGCACGGCCGAACTCGAGGCTGCGGTCGTCAGCCGCACGGCCGAACTGCGGCACGAGATCGAGGAACGTCAGGCAAGCGAGGCGCGCGCTGCGACGCTGCGCGAAGGGCTTCGCCAGGCAAACCGGCTGGCCACCTTGGGGCAGGTCACCGCCGGCGTCGCGCATGAAACTGCGCAGCCCGTGGCCGCCATCCGCACCTTTGCGGCCAATGGCGAGAGGCTGCTTCTTTCGGGCGCGACAGAGGAGGTGCGCCGCAATCTGCAGGCGATTGGCAGGCTGGCGGATCGCATCGGCACCATAACCGCCGAGCTGAGGGACTTTGCGCGCAAGGCTCCACGCCCCGTCGAGCCTGTATCGCTGGCAGGCTTAATCGAGGGTGCACTGCTGATCCTCAAGGAGAAGCTGCGCGCGATCGAGGTGGTCTGCGACAAGCCGCCGCCTGACCTGCAGGTATTGGGCGGGCGCGTTCGGCTCGAGCAGGTTCTGGTCAACCTGCTGCAAAATGCCGCCGAGGCGCTGGAAGGCCGGCTGGACCCGCGCATCTCCATCATTGTCGAACCCGGCGACGAGCGCGTGCGGATCCTTGTGGCGGATAACGGGCCGGGGATCGCGCCCGACCTCGCCGAGCGGCTGTTCACCCCCTTTGCCACCAGCCGCGCTTCCGGCCTGGGCCTGGGTCTCGTCATCTCCCAGGACATCGCCCACGATCTCGGCGGCACGCTTCGCCTCCTACCGGGCGAGGGGGGCGCTTGCTTCGAGTTGATCCTGAGGCGCGTGCCGTGACCGGCTCTGCCCGCATTGCCCTGGTCGATGACGACAAGGACCTGCGATCCTCTGTTGAACAGATGCTTCGGCTTGAGGGCTATGAAGTGCTCGCCTTCCCGAGCGCGGAGGCGGCTCTGGGGCAGATCGGCCCCGACTTCGACGGTGCGGTGGTCACCGACGTGCGGATGCCCGGCATGGGCGGAATGGCGATGTTCCGGCACCTGCTGGAGCTCGACCCCGAATTGCCGGTCCTGCTGATGACAGGTCACGGCGACATCGCGATTGCGGTCGAGGCGCTCAAGGCCGGCGCGTGGGATTTCCTCACCAAACCGTTCGATCCCGATGCCTTGCTGGCGGCGGTGGCGCGCGCCGCGAGCAAGCGCGCTCTGACGCTGGACAACCGCCGGCTGCGCGGCATGGCGGAGACTGCGAGCCAGGCCTCGCCGCTGGTCGGCCGCTCGCCTGCGATCGTCCGGCTGCGGGAGATCGCAGGGGTGCTGGCCCAGACCGATCTCGGCCTTCTGATCGAGGGCGAAACCGGAACGGGCAAGGAGTTGCTGGCCCGGATAATCCACAATCAGGGGAACCGGCGTGGCCGCTTCGTCGCGGTCGCCTGCGCGGGAATCGAGGATAGCCTGATCGATGCGTCACTCTTTTCGGTAAGCGGGCCGATCGCTGCCGCCCAGGGCGGCACGTTGTTCCTCGACGATGTGGACCGGGCTTCGCCCAAGCTGCAGGCACTGCTCACCCGGTTTGCGGAGACGCAGACATTCCCGGACGGGCGGGGCGCCCCGCCGGTGAACTGCCGGATCATCGCAAGCGCGGGCGAAGGAAAGAATGCCGACAGCATCTCGCCGCCTCTGCTCTATCGTGTCGCAGGGATGCGTTTGCGGATTCCGCCGCTGCGCGAGCGCCCGGAGGACGTGCCGCTCTTGTTCGCTCACTTCCTCGGCGAAGCTGCAGGCCGCCTGCGCCGCGAAATTCCCGAGATCGAGGATGCGGTGCGCGATCGGCTGCTGACAGAGCGCTGGCCGGGCAATGTCCGCCAGCTCGCGAGTTTCGCGGATCAGGTGATGCTGGGCCTGTTTAACCCGTCGGGCGGCGCTGTCGCCGGCCCCGCGACTTCGCTCGCCGATCGCGTGGCTGCCTTTGAAAAGGCCGCGATCACCGATGCGCTTCGACAATCTGGCGGAGATGTCGCGCGCACCATCAATGCGCTCCGCCTGCCCCGCAAGACCTTCTACTACAAGGTCAACCGCCACGGCATCGACCTGGCAGAAATCCGCCGCGCGCTTGCCTCGGATTGAGTCAGCGGAAGGCCGCCGTTAAATGGTTGGCTTTCCACTCGATATGAACACTCGCCCGCTTCTTAGACGATTGACCGCTTCCAAGCGTTGGCAGACGGACACCAGCGACGATAATGGACGCGCCTGACGCTGGTCCACGCCGCGGGCGAGAAACCGCTTGTCTAAAATTCCCATTCGACATCGGCAGCGCGGACGGCGTCGTTGGGGTGGGTGCCAATTGGCAGCTCTCCGACATCCGACATCGCAGACCGGACAATCGCCTGTCGGCCACATTTTGCCAGTAGCGCCCACGCGCTGATGCAGCGGTGATAGCAGGAAAGCGGCGGC
The DNA here is from genome assembly GCF_058781925.1 of Sphingobium sp. FW306-1B-F04DB. Taxonomy (NCBI): domain Bacteria; kingdom Pseudomonadati; phylum Pseudomonadota; class Alphaproteobacteria; order Sphingomonadales; family Sphingobiaceae; genus Sphingobium; species Sphingobium sp. FW306-1B-F04DB. Next base: position 15,280 of record NZ_JBYSXE010000004.1, read on the forward strand.
CTCAGGCGTTGCTATGGTAGCACAAACGGCGACACATATTCGTTATCTTTATCCTGCGCGGCGCGCCATTTTCGTTCAGAGCGACGTGTCGCCCGGCATCGGCGCAAGCCGGGCATCATCAGTGCCCGTGATGCGCGATATCGGGCACGACGAAGGTCACCGCTTGCCCGGTGATGACGCGATGCTCGGGGGTGGCCAGTTCAATCAGGACCTTGTGCTTGCCTGCGGGGAGTCCGACCAGGACGATCGCGTCGTTGCCGCCCGCATCGGCCCAGCGCCAAGGCAGGTCGTCGACGGTGACGTGCAGATGGCCGGCTCGGGGAGACACGTCACGCGCGCCGGGCCCGAACACGGGCAGGATGCGGAAGTTCTCGGTCCGGTATGGAATGATGACTACGCCCCGGTCGGCGAGCGGCTCGGCAAGCGGCGGATCCACAAAGAGCTTTGGCGGAGGCTCGTTCTGAATGGGGAGGAAAGGCGTCGCCTTGGGCGCGCGATCCTCGCCCTCAGCCATCGCACCCGTCGCCAATGCCAAACCGGTTGCCGAAATCACTATGCGGGCAAACATGTTCATCGGATTGTCCTTTTTCAATCGGGAACGGCCGATCGCGCCCATGCCGGGGACCTGTGCCCGGCACGACAGACGCGTGCCGGGCAACAACGGGTTCAAGCAGGTTCGACTGTCTTTTCCGCATCGGCCGCGGCTTGCCGCTCCTGACCCGGGGTGCGAGCGTTCCGCTCGTGGAGGTGCGAGGTCGGCGTGCGATCGATCAGCAGGCTCAGCAGCTCGGGGCGGCTGTAATGACCGCGTGCATCCATGAGCCGCTTGCGCACGTCGATCAGCGCAAAATCGAGATCGGCGATCACTTCGCCTTCGCCCGCAAGCAACGGCTCGCCGATGATCCGGCCGTCCGGCCCCACGATCGCGGTGAAGCTGCCCCCCGAAATCGGGCCGATTGGGCCGCCCGTGTCCTTTGCGATACGGGCCTGCTGGTCGGCGTCCAGCCACGCGGTCGCGTTGACGACAAAACATGCCGATTCAAGCGCGTGCTGGCGGATATTGACCTCGATCTGCTCGGCGAAGAGCGGCCCGCCAAAGGAGCCGGGATACATCGCCGAGTGGATCTGCTCGCCATCGGCGATCAGGGCGTAGCGCGCGAGCGGCTGGTAATGCTCCCAGCAGGCGAGCTGGCCGACGCGCCCGACCGCGCTGTCGACCGCGCACAGCCCGGAACCGTCGCCCTGCCCCCAGATCATGCGCTCGTGATAGGTGGGCGTGATCTTGCGGCGACGCTGGATCAGCGTGCCGTCGGCATCGAACAGAAGCTGCGTATTGTAGATCGTGCCGCCGTCGCGCTCGTTGACGCCGATCGAGACGACCATATTGGCCTCCCTCGCGGCCTCGCCGAACGCATCGGTCTCCGCGGACGGAACCGTCACCGACTCCTCGAGCAGGCGCAGATGCTCGGCGGCCATCGCGAAGGGCGGCTGGACGAATGAAAAATAGGGGTAATAGGGCACAAGCGTTTCGGGAAAGGTCGCGAACTGCACACCCTTCGTACCCAGCTCGCGGATCTTGTTGACGACTTTTTCGACGGTGCCCTGACGGCTGTACAGCACGGGACTGATCTGCACCGCTGCGGCTTTGATGATCTTGCTCATGGTCATGTCCTTTCGGATCGGGTTGATGAGCGCAGAGATACGCCTTGTAGGCTATGTCTGAAATGTCGTATATGCCACCTTTCGTGACATGACTTGGAATTGAGGCAATGCTGCGTATCGGGTTCGTGCTTCAGCCCGGCTTCCAGGCGATGAGCCTGGCGGCGATCTCGGCGTTCGAATTCGCCAATCTTCTGGCGGGCGAGCCGGTCTATCAGATCGAGCTGCTGTCCGAATTCGGTGGCCCGCTGGACAGTTCGCTGGGCTTTCCGCTCGAAACGCGGCGCATCGGGCCTGTCGATTTCGACACCGTGATCTTCGGCAGCGGCATCCGCCTTGCGCCCGTCTCGCCCGCGATCATCGATTTCGCGCGCGGAGCGCTCGAGTCTTCGCGTCGCGTCGCCTCGATCTGCATGAGCGCCTTCGTCCTCGCAGAAGCGGGCATACTCGACGGGCGGCGCGCAACGACGCACTGGCTCGTCGCGCGCGAACTCAAGGCGCGTTATCCGGCCATCCGCGTCGAGGAGGACCGCATCTTCATCATCGACGGGCCGGTCTGGACCTCCGCGGGGATGAGCGCGGGCATCGACATGGCGCTCGGCATGGTCGAGAAGGACCTTGGTGCGGAACAGGCGCGCGCGGTTGCCCAGCGCCTCGTGCTCTATCACAGGCGCGCGGGCGGCCAGTCGCAACATTCCGCGCTGCTCGCGATCAATCCCAAGTCAGACCGCATCCAGAGCGCGCTCGCCTATGCCCGGAGCAACCTCAGGTCGCGTCTGACGATCGACGAACTCGCCGACGCCGCGCATCTCAGCCCGCGGCAGTTCAGTCGGGCTTTCCGCGCTGAAACCGGGCAGACGCCGGCCAAGGCCATCGAAACGCTGCGGCTCGAGGCGGCGCGGCTGATGCTGGAGCAAGGCCGGCACCCCGTCGACGTGATCGCGGCCGAGACGGGATTTGCCGATCGGGAACGCATGCGGCGCGCCTTTGTTCGTGCTTTCGGCCAGCCGCCTTTGGCGATCCGGCGCAACGCGGCAATGTCACCGCTTCAATGAACGGGGCCGGTTCCTCGATTTAAGCCGGATCGACATCCCTCACCGCCTGGGCGAAAGCCGCCGGGGCTTCCTGCGGCAGGTTGTGGCCGATGCCGCCCGTGACGAGCCGGTGCGCATATCGGCCAGTGAACTTCTTCGCATAGGCCGCGGGGTCGGGATGCGGCGCGCCGTTGGCGTCGCCTTCGAGGGTGATTGTCGGCACCGTGATGAGCGGCGCGGTCGCGAGCCGCTGCTCAAGCGCGTCATATTGCGGCTCGCCGCGCTCAAGACCAAGGCGCCAGCGATAATTGTGGATCACGATCGCGACATGATCGGGATTGTCGAATGCCTTGGCCGAGCGTTCGAAAGTCGCGTCGTCGAACGCCCATTTCGGCGATGCGGTCTGCCAGATCAGCTTCGCGAAATCATGGCGATTGCGCTCATATCCCAGGCGGCCACGCTCGGTGGCGAAATAGAACTGGTACCACCAAGAAAGCTCGGCCTTGGGCGGCAACGGCGCCTGGTTGGCCTGCTGGCTGCCGATCAGATAGCCGCTCACCGAAACCATCGCCTCGCAGCGTTCGGGCCAGAGCGCTGCGACGATGTTCGCGGTGCGCGCGCCCCAGTCGCAACCCCCAACGATCGCCTTGGGGATTTTGAGCGCGTCCATCAGTGCGATGATGTCGGTCGCGATCACCGCTTGCTGGCCATTGCGGGGTGTCGCGTCCGACAGGAAGCGCGTCGTCCCATAGCCGCGCAAATAGGGGATGATCACGTGGTAGCCCGCCGCCGCCAGCAGCGGCGCAACATCGACATAAGTGTGAATGTCATAGGGCCAGCCGTGGAGCAGCATGACCGGGCGGCCGTTGGCGGGCCCGGCCTCGGCATAGCCGATGCTGAGCTCGCCCGCCGCTATCTGCTTGAGCGGCGCGAACCCGGCAGCCTGCGCGCTGGAGGCGCGAGGCTGGCCCGGGGGAGAATTCTGCGCCGCCGCGGCCGAAACCAGCCCGAAGGGTGCCGCAGCGAGGGTGGCAGCCGCCACCCCCAGCAATTGGCGTCGCCGCGGATCGGCGAGGTCGAGCGGGTTTTCGGTTCGCATAAGGGATCTCCAGAAAGCTCTCAGTGATACCGGACCGGCGAGGACCCGTCTGTGGCGTCAGGCCTGATCGGTCTGCTCGACCGCCGACTGGAGCCGCCCTGCGACCGCCGCCGAGATCGCGCCGATGATGCCTGCGGCGGCAAGAATGGTAAAGCTCGCGCCGACCGGGGGCAGGCCCGAATAGAAGAAACTCGTCAGGCCGAGGAAATAGGCGAGCCCGTTGTTGATCGGCGCGCGCGTTCGCAGACTCAGGACGAGTATGACGACGCCGGTGACGGCGAGCGGGGTGGCTGCCGTGCCGAACGCGGGCGTGAGCAGGTTGATGACGATCGCGGTGCCGATCCCGAAGGCCAGCCCCAGCACGAACGAAGCAATATCGCCGACGCCCTGCCGCATTGTCGTGCCGCTGATGGCAAAGGCGATCCAGCCGAGGAACATTGCGGATGCGGGCAGCGAAACTGCCAGCGTGACGAATGTGGCGAGGCCCGCCACGACGGCAACGGCGAGCGTGCCGGCGTGAAAGCGGGGCTGGAGGGCAGAGACGAACGAGGGGGCGACAGGCGCCAGAATGGCGTCCGGAGAAGTGCTCATGGCGGGTTCCAGTGCTGGGGAGGTGGGTGCGGCGTGGGTCGCCGGGGAGCGCGGACCGGGGCTATGGGATCGCCCGGTCCGCGTCGATGGATCAGACGAGGTTGATGGTGACCGCGATATTGCCGCGCGTCGCCTTGGAATAAGGGCAAGTCTGGTGCGCGGTGTCGACCAGCGCCTGCGCCGTGTCGCGGTCGATGCCCGGCAGGCTCACATTGAGGCGCGCCTGCAGCAGATAGCCTTCGGCATTGGCGCCGAGATCGATTTCGGCATCGACTGCCAGATCGGCGGGGAGCCCAACCTTCATCTTGGCAGCCGCGATCCCGATCGCGCCGATGAAGCACGCCGACCAGCCGGCGCCCAGCAGCTGCTCGGGATTGGTGCCGCTGCCTGCAGCGCCCGGCGAAGTGAGCGCAACATCGAGCCGGCCATCGTCGCTGCGCGCCGCGCCGTCGCGGCCCCCGGTGATGTGGGTGCGGCCGGTGTAGAGGACTTTGTCCAGGTGGGTCATGGGAGGGATCCTTGCGTGAGAATCAATTCAATCGAATCCGATTAAATCGGATACGTGCCAAATAGAGCATCGCTTCCGAGAGTCAACCCCTTCCGATTTAATCGGATGCGATATATATGGGTGCGACATCGTCACGATATCCAGGAGACCAATGATGACCGCCCCGCCCCCTCCGCCCGGAGATAACCCTAAACTCGCTGATTTTCTGTGCTTTTCGATCTACTCGGCCAATCTTGCCTATGGCCGCGCCTACAAGCCGATCCTCGAGGAGCTGGGGGTGACCTATACCCAGTGGATCATCATCGTCGCGCTGTGGGAGGAGGATAATCAGACCGTAAAGGCGCTTGGCGAGAAACTTTTCCTCGAATCGAACACACTCACGCCGATTCTCAAGAAGCTCGAGGAGCTGGGCTATCTCCGCCGGCAGCGCGATCCCTCCGACGAGCGCCAGGTGTTGATCAGCCTTACCGAGGCCGGCCGCCGGCTTCGCGAAAAGGGCGCGCAGCGAACGCTGGTCGCGGCGTCAGGCCTCGCCCCCGACGAGTTCGACCAGGTGCAAAAGACAGTCGCGAGGCTGAGGGACAATCTGCTCGAACATGCAAGCCATAATGGCTGATCGGCCGGTCAGAGAATCTCGAAGACACTGTAGATCGGACCGCCGGGCAAGCGGTGGCCGATGCCGATCGCGATGATCCGATTGAGCCATTCATAGCGCGGCGCGGAGGTCGTGAAGCTGGGGACGATCCGGAAATAGTAGGCGCCGGGATCGACATCCTCGCCGCGGCCGATCCGTGCGATGATATCGGGCGGCCCATGGCGAATGCCGGGATAGCTCATTGCAATTAGCGCATCGTCGTCGGTACGCAGCACGATACGCGCATCGAGCAGGACGGTGCCGTCCTCACGGATCGTCTGCCAGTCGGTGCCTCCGGACAGGATCGAACCCGAGAGCCGATCGCCCGCGAAGGTGCCGCCGGGCACGTCGCTGACGCGCTGCCCGGCGCCCGGGGGACCCCCGATTGGGTGCATCCCGCTGACCTCGAGGTTCATCACGAACAGCGGCCGGGTTCTCACCGCCTTTAATTCGGCGGGCACTTGTTCCAGACTTGTCATAGCGTCTCCATCAAGAATTCGGGTCAAAGCGCCTGATCGAGTTCGGCCGCGAGCATCGCCACCAGTCGCGCGGCGGGCATGGCGCGGGCAAGCGGCGCCCCCTGCCCCGCCCATTGCGCGCCATATCCGAACTCCCCTTGCGCCTGCGCGGCGGTATGGAGCGCCTTTCCGAGATCGTAGGCGATCGGATAGGCGGGGATATCGTCTGCGTGGATGTCGGCGCCCAGCGCAGTGAAGCGGTTGGCGAGACTGCGCGCGGGACGCCCCGAGATTGCCCGGGTCATCGTCGTATGGTGCGCCGCATCCCCTGCAAGCGCGGCGCGATAGCCCACATCGGCAAGGCTCTCGTCACATGCGATGAACGCGGTGCCGAGCTGTGTGGCGGAAGCGCCAAGCTTGAGCGCGGCGGCGATGCCCGCACCATCCATGATCCCACCGGCCGCGATCACCGGCAGCTCGACCTCGCGGGCGAGCAGCCGGGTCAGCGCCATGGTGCCAATCCGGTCATCGGGTGCATCGGGATCGAACACGCCGCGATGCCCGCCCGCTTCCCAGCCCTGCGCGACGACGGCATGGATGCCCGCAGCGGCGATAGCACGCGCTTCGGGAACGCTGGTGGCCGAGGCGAGCAATATGATTCCGGCCTCGCGCAGCGCCCGGATCGCGGCTTCGCCCGGCAGGCCAAAATGGAAGCTCACCACCGAGGGCCGCTCCTCGAGCAGCATCGGCAGCACGGCATCATCCGCGACGAAACTGCGGTAGATTTCGGTCAGCCCGGCGGGAGGCGACGTGCCGAACGCTTCGAATGCAGGGCGCAGGCGTTCGATCCACGCGGCCTCGACCGCGGCGTCGGAGGTCGCAGGGCGATGGCTGAAGAGGTTGACGTTGAGGGGACCCTGCGATCGCTCGCGCACCGCGGCGATCATCGCGCGCGCGCCCGCAGCGTCGGTCGCACCGACACCGATCGAGCCAAGCGCGCCGGCCGCGCTGACCGCCGCGGCCATTGCGGGTGAAGACACACCCGCCATCGGCGCCTGGATGATCGGCAGCGAAATACCGAGCAGCTGGAGCAGATGACGGGTGGACATTGCAGGTCTCCGGATCGGTGCGTGTGTCAGCCGGACTTGCCGGCAAGCTTCTTGCGATACTCTGCGACGGGCATCCCGCCCCAGCCCCAGTCTTCCATATCGACTTCCTGGAAGATGACCCAGGTCCATTCGGGGGGCTTGCCGAGCACGTCGAACAGCACCTGGCTCATGCCCTTGTAGATGGCCGCCTTCTGCTCGGCGGTCACGTGATCGACATCGGGCGTGGTGCCTTCGCGGGTGACCTGAACGGTGACGATGGGCATCGTGCGTCTCCTCAACAGCCGGATCAGTGGCCGGCGGCCTGGCCGCCGTCGACGTGCAGGATCTCGCCGGTCACGAACGGGGCATTCTCAAGATACAGAACCGCATCGGTGATGTCCGGGATTTCACCCATACGACCGACCGGGTGCAGCGCGGCGAGGAACTCGTGCGTTTCGGGGCCGTGCATCGGGGTCTTGATCACGCCCGGCGAAACCGCGTTCACGCGGATGCCGCGTGTCGCATATTCGATCGCGAGGCTCCTAGTCGCAGCGACGATGCCGCCCTTGGACAGCGAGGCGAGCACCGAAGGCACCTGCGACAGCGCGTGGTCGACAAGGCTGGTGGTGATGCTGACGATATGGCCGCGGCCCTGCTTTTCCATCTCGGCGATCGCGGCCTGGGTGATGAAGTAGAAGCCGTTTAGGTTGGTCGACACGACCTGCGCATATTGCTCGGCGGTGTACTTCGTGAAGGGGCTGGCAACAAAGATGCCGGCATTGTTGACCAGCGTGTCGATGCGCCCGAACTTCGCAAGCGCCTCGGCGATCACGCGCGGGCCGGTGGCGGGATCGCCGATATCGCCGGCGATCGCGAGCACGTCGGGATTGCTGGAGGGCTGGATCGAGCGCGAGGTCGCGACGACCTTGTAGTTGCGATCGAGATAGGCATTGACGAGCGCAGCGCCGATGCCCTGCGAGGCGCCGGTGATGACGGCGACTTTTTGTGCGGTGGCCATAATGTGTAACCTCCGTTCCGTGGTTTCGGTCCTGCGACCGGTCGGCGCGCTTTGCGCCAGCCCCGGAAATCTAGGTCACACCGATGCGCGTGATAATTGATGTTGGGCGGCAAACATTCAACCGAAATTCGGCATAATTCGCTAGAGAGCGCGCGCCTCGATCGCCATCCGCGCAAAGGCGGAGCGCAGCCGCGGCGCGGCAAAATCGATGAAGGCGCGGACCTTGGGCACCGAAATACGCCCCTGCGGGGTCAGCAGATGCACCGGAAGCGCGGGATGCTCGGCGTCGGCCAGCACCACCTCGAGCCGACCGTCCTGCACCTCTTTCGCGACATGATAGGAATAGAGCCGCGTGAGCCCGCGCCCCGCGACCGCCGAGGCCACCGCGGCGCGCACCGTATTGACGACGAAGCGCGGCGAGAAATGCACGGTGCGCGGGATGTTCGAGCCCTTGCCCGCGGTGAAGCTCCAGGAATCGAGGCCGAAGTTGGTAAAGGATATGATCTGGTGCCCCGACAGGTCCGCGGGTTCGAGGATGCGCGGATGCTGCGAAAGGTAACGCGGCGAAGCGACGACCACGCGGCGGACATCGCTGCCGACCCGCGTCGCGATGAGCGAGGAGTCGGGCAGCTGTGCGACGCGCAAGACGATATCGACCCCTTCATCGATCAGGTTGACGGAACGGTCGAGAAGCAGGAGCCGCGCCGAGACCATGGGATAGGCATCGAGGAAGTCGTCGATGATCGGCCGCAATATCTCCTCGCCGCTGATCGGTGGCGCCGACAGCGTCAGCATGCCGCGGGGCGCCGACCGCTCGCCGCCCGCAAGCAGATCGGCCTCCTCGAGCTCGGTGAGGATCTGGCGACACGCGACGACGTAGCGCTGGCCCGCGTCGCTCAACCGGATCGAGCGCGTGGTACGATGGAGCAGCTCGGCGCCGACATGCGCCTCGAGGAATGCGATTGCACGGCTGACCGCGGTCGGAGAGCGCCTGAGCTCGCGTGCGGCACCCGCAAGGCTTCCCTTATCGACCGCAGTGACAAATACCTTCATCGCGTCGATGCGATCCATGAACCGTCCCGCAATCCGGTGGAATGATCCGCCAAAGCTACGCAGTCGATCGCGGATCGGCAATGCGGCAATGCTATCCAGCCGCCGACGCGATCAACTGCGCATAGAAGCGCGTCATCCGCGCCAGATTGTCGAGCGTCATATGCTCGTTGGTGCCGTGGATCGTCTTGACCACGTCCATCTCGATCGCGAGCGGCTGGTAACGATAGATGTCGCTCGCGATGGGCGTCATGTAGCGGCTGTCGGTTCCGCCGGTGACCAGGCCCGGCGCGACGGGCACCTTGCCGCCGTCCGACGCCAGCGCGGCGATCAGTTTCCACCCCTCCGAGCGCGTCGAGGACACCGGCGACGGGTTGTTGTGATGGCCCTCCCAGGCAAGCTCGACATTCAGTCCCGAAACCGCCGCTTTGGCCCGCTTCATGACATCATCGGTGATCTGGCCGGGGGCGATCCGGTAGTTGATCCACGCGGTCGCGTCCTGCGGCAGCACATTTTCCTTGGGGCTGCCCTTGAGCATGGTCGGCGCGATCGTGGTGTGGAGTGTGGCGGCGCCGGTGGGCGTCGCGCCGATCTGTTTCACGAGCAACGGCCCGAACAGCCAGCTATTGGCGACGGCCACGCGCGTCAGCAGCGGCGATTGCGGTGCAAGCGCCCTGACCATGTCTGCCCCGGGCCCGTCGAACGTCATCGGATCGGGCTTGCCCGTGATGGCAAGGACGGCCTTTGCCAGAACCTCGGCGCCCGTCTCGCGCGGGGGCGCCGACGAATGGCCGCCGACCGCCGGCGCGGTGACGCGCATCGTGGCATATCCCTTTTCGGCGACGCCGATGATCGCGACCGGGCGGCCGAGCATCGGAAAATCCTTTACCGTCACCATGCCTTCATCGAGCACGAACTCCGCGCTGACACCGCGCGCCTTGAGCGCCGCCGCGGCAGAGCGCGCCCCGGCGCCGCCGACCTCCTCGTCATGGCCGCTGACGATGATCACGGTGCGCTTCGGACGAAAGCCCGATGCCGCCAGCGCCTCCACGCCCTCGAACAGCGCAACGAGCGAGCCCTTGTCATCGATCGCGCCGCGACCCCAGACCGCATTCTCCGCGATCACGCCGCCAAAGGGCGGATGCTTCCAGTCATCCTCGCTCCCCTCGGTGACGGGAACGACGTCCTGATGCGCCATCAGCACGATCGGCTTTAGCGCGGGATCGCTCCCCGGCCAGGTGTAGATCAGCGTATGGCCGGCCACGATCTCGCGCGTCATCGCGGCGTGCGCGGCGGGATAGGTTGAGGCAAGCCAGGCATGGAGCTGGTCCCACTGGGCGGGGTCGTTCTCGGCGGCGTCCTGGTGGCTGACCGTCTTTAGCCTTATCGCATCGACAAGGTGCCGTGCGGCCGCGCCCTGGTCGATCGCGGGGGCCACGGCAAGGCGCACCGATGCGAAATCGACCGCCGCGGACGGCTGGAAGGTCAGCGTCCGCACTGCCACCACACCCCCCAGAAGCACCACCGCGCCCAACATCCCCAGCGCCACCTTGCTCCCTGTCTTCATGGACATCGCCCCTTTTGCCAATGCGATGTCCGTCATATCGCGCCGGGCGGCGCGCGCCAAATGCAGCGGAATCCGGCGCCGTCTGGTACGTCAACGCGAACACGTGAAACGTCGCAGCGTCAACCCGCTGCGCGCCACAAGCCGTTATCTTGTTCGAACTCGATGATCATCCGGAGCGTCGCCGCCGAGGGCAGCGGACGCCCGAACAAGAAACCCTGGCCATAGGCACAGCCGAGACGCGACAGCATCGTTGCCTGCTCGAGCGTCTCGATCCCCTCGGCGGTGACGGGCATGCCGAGGCTTTGCCCGAGATCGATGATCGCCTTGACGATCTTGCCGCCCGCAAATCCGTCGAGCGCCTGGATGAAGGACCGATCGACCTTGATCCGGTCGAATTGCAGCGCGCGCAGATGATGCAGGCTCGAATAGCCCGTGCCGAAATCGTCGAGCGCCACCTTCACCCCGGCATTGCGCAGCGAGGTGATCGTCATGCGCGCAAGCTCGACGTCGCGGACCAGCGCACTCTCGGTGATCTCGACGATCAGCCGGCCCGGCGCGATGCCGCCGGCGTGGAGGATCTGGAGCAGCCTGAGCGGCAGATCGGGATCGCAGATCTGGATGGGCGAGACGTTGATCGACAGCGTCAGATGGGACGGCCAGTTCCGGAGATCGCGACAGGTCTGACGCAACAGCGCGAAGCACAGGTCGGTGATCGCGTCGAGATCCTCGGCGATCGGGATGAAGGTGCCGGGATCCAGCATGCCCCGTTTCGGATGGTTCCAGCGTGCAAGGCTTTCGAAACCCACCAGATCGCCGGAGCGCAGCGAAAAGATCGGCTGATAGAAGGGGACGAGTTCGCCGCGCTGAATGCCCGAACGCAGATCATCCTCGAGCGCCGCGCGGTCACGCAGGTCGATATCCATCGCCGGCTCGAACGCGCGGAATGTTCTCCCGCCACCCCGCTTGGCGCGCGACAAGGCAATTCCGGCCGCACGCAGCAGATCAGCCGCAGCGCTGGCACCAGCTTCATCGACGGCGATGCCGATCGACGCGCCCACATCGACAATGCGCCCGCATATATCGATCGGCAGCGCGACCGCATCGAGTATCCGCCGTGCGAGATCCTCGGCAATGGCCTCCTCGCGCGTATGCGCGGCCAGCAGCGCGAACTCGTCGCCGCCAAGATGCAGCAATCGCATAGACGGCTCTGCCAGGCGTTGCAGCCGTTCGGCCGCGACGCGCAGCACCTGATCACCGGCGGCGTGGCCACAAAGATCATTGACGATCTTGAAGCGGTCAAGATTGACGAGGATCAGCGAAACGACGCCCTGCGGATGTCCGCTGCGCCGCGCCTCGGCAAGCAGCTCGGCCAGCATCGGGCGCGAGGGCAATCCGGTCAGCGGATCGAGCGGCCGTGCCGGCGTCGCCGGGACGATGTCACGCGCCAGGCCAGATAAAAGCCGTTCCGCCCAGCGAGGTACGCGCATGCCACAGTCCCAATCGGTGCCTTATACGCCCATTATAGGATGATCGCGACAAGCGTTACGCAGCCGGGTCGATATCGCCGCGCGCTATTCGAAGATCGCGCCGATCACCGTTGCCACGTCGGCGGGGTCTAGGCCGTCCATCGCGATCTCCCGGTCGGGATGGACGCTGTGGCCCATCATTCGCCCGTCCCGATCGAAGGTGACCGACAGTAGCCGCAGCCCGCCTTCTTCACGCACCACCGCAAGCCCCCCCGCCGAAGGAAAACGATCGGGGTCGACGATCACCGTCGCACGCCCCGGCAGTCCGGCACCGAGCGAGGGGCGGCAGACGCGCAAGCCGAAGGCGTTGGGCCCCGCCATGCGCGGCGCCTCTGCGGTCGCTCCGGTTGCGGTGCGGGCGATCAGACCATCGCTCAACGGCGTGCCGAAGACGGGTACGAGCCGTACCGTCGCACTGTCGGATGCCTGGATTGCCGCGATCACCGCCGCAGACTCGGGCGTGTCAGCGACGGGCGCGCGCTGCGGTTCGTGCGTCCTTGCGGTCCGGCGCGGCTCAGCAGGGGCTTGCTTGCCTCCACCGTCAAGCTGCACGCGCAGTGCCGCGACCTTGGCACGCGTCTTCGCGATCCGCAGCTCAGGATTGGCGACCTGGGGGAGATAGGACGCGAGCGCTCCGCTTTCATGCGCATCGGCCACCTCCTGCCGCAGCGCCCTCACGTCGCGGACTCCGAAAATGCGGCATAGTGCCTCGCGTGTCGCATCGTTCCAGCGATCCAGCGCCTTGTACGCGTTTTCGAGGCGCGAAAGGATCACGGGCGGCAGGCCGTACACGCTTTCGATGGCGGCGATCGAAAGGGCGGGATCCGCATCGCGCCGCGCGCGCAGCGCCGCGGCGAGCAGCACCGCAAAGGTATCTTCCGCGATGTCGAAAGCCGCGGGATCCTGAAATTCGGACGCCCAGCGCGCGATGTCGAAGCCGGGATCGTCGATGTCGATCAGCAGTTGCTGCGGCTTGATGCCAAGCGCGCCGGCGATGGCGACCAGTTCCTCGGCGCGCGCGAACACCTCGCCGCGCTCGATCTTGGAGAGCCGGATATAGGGAATGGCGGGGATGCGCTGCGACAGGCCGAGCAGCCGGGGGAAGCCGCTGCGCCTCCGCCAATCGCGAACCGAATTGGGAAAGATGGTCCAGCGATGGCGATCAATGGCGTCCGCCTCCGCATATTTGCCGGCCAGGGGATGCTCGGTGACGCGGCGAACAAGGTCGGCGTACGAAGTGCCATGACTTCGTTTCATATAGGATGCCGCTCCGTCCTCTCGCCCGCTCCAGGTCGCTTCACTTGCGCGGTGGCATAGCCTCTATGATCCTTTGAAGTCAATATTATGGGATGGGTCCGATCCGGTCGGAAATGCCCTTTTGCAGCGCGTTGGCGACGCGAGCGTCGCCAATCCGCACCGCCCCGGGCGTCAATATTCCGAGTTGACCGATATCGGCGTCGCCAGATCCATGTGCGACAGGTCGCCGCGGGCGCCATAGGTCGAGGTGCGGCTGCCCGACAGTCGCTTGGCCTCGGCCGCGACCGCGCCCATCATTTCGGCGGAAAGATCGATCTGGCGCTCGAGGATCGCGGCATTAGCGGTCGATGCGTCGCCGAGCGCGATGAGCGCACCCGCAAGCGCGTCACGCTGTTCGTCGTCAAGCGCCTCGGTCCAGCCCGGCTGTTCGCGATTGACGCGCGCGAGCTCGGTTTCGAGTACGCCGACAAGGCGCACCTTCGCGGCGGCGAGTTCGGCAAGGTCAAGCGCGCGCTCATGCCCGCGGAGGCGGTCGGTTTCCTCGTTCATGATCAGCGTGAGCGATGCCATGACGTCGATAATGTTACTGCCCATGTGCCGCGCTCTCCTGCATCTTGATCATATGGTCCAGAACGACGGGGGCGAGGCCGAAACCGCCGCGTTTCGCGATCTCGTTGCCCATCTGCTCGGCAAGGATGCCGCGAAACATTTCCTCCGCGTGCCCGCCCGAAAAGCCGCCATCGCTTTCGACCATCTCCATCATCAACTTGGTCATCTGGCCGACGAACACCGCCTCGAATTCGCGCGCCGTACCCGCCGCATCGGGCTTCTGCCTCGGCATCTGCGGCGCGGGCGACGGCGGCAGCGTCGGGGAAATCGGATCCATCATTGCACCTCTATTTCGGCCTGGAGCGCACCCGCGCTGCGGAGCGCCTGGAGTATCGTGATCAGGTCGCGCGGGCTGACGCCGAGCGCATTGAGCCCCGAGACGAGCGACTGAAGCGAGGCGCCCCCGCCGACCATCGCGAGCGAACGCCCGCCACCATCGTCGACGTCGATCGAGGTGCGCGGCAACACCTTGGTCTCCCCGTCCGAAAAGGGTTCGGGCTGCGACGCGATCGGGGATTCGGATACGCTGATCGTCAGCCCGCCCTGCGCGATCGCGACGGGGCTGACGCGCACGTCCGCGCCCATCACCACGGTACCAGACGCCTCGTTGATGACGACGCGGGCGGGCAGATCGACCTCTACGGGCAGATTCTCGATGCGCGCGACCAGCTCGATCACGCTGCCGGGCGCACCGTTCGGAGAACGCAGCTCGACTGTCGCAGGATCGAGCACTTCGGCCGCACCCATTTGCTGCCGGTTGATCACCGCCGCGATGCGATGCGCGGTGGTGAAATCGGGATTCTTGAGCGCGAGCTTCAGGCTCGTCGCCGATTTGAGCGCATAGGGCACCTCGCGCTCTATAATCGCGCCGCCCGCAATCCGCCCCGAAGTCGTGACGCCGCGCGTCACGCTCGCGGCCTGGCCGCGCGCCTGGAAGCCCGAAATCGCGACGGGTCCCTGTGCCACCGCATAGATCTCCCCATCGAGCGCGCGCAACGACGAGACGAGCAACGTGCCGCCCTGCAGGCTGGTCGCATCGCCCAGCGCCGAGACCTGCACGTCGATCGTCGAGCCCGCGCGTGCAAAGGGCGGCATGGTAGCAGTCACCGAAACCGCCGCGACATTCTCGGTCCGCATCTGCGTGCCGCGAATGTTGACCCCCATCCGCTCGAGCATCGCCTGCATCGTTTCCTCGGTGAAGGGCGCGTTGCGGATACGATCGCCCGTCCCCGCGAGGCCGACGACAAGCCCATAGCCGACAAGCTGGTTTGTGCGGACATTCTCGACATCGACGATATCCTTGATCCGCGGCGCTGGGCCCGCCTTTGCGGCCATCGGCATGCATGCGGCAAGCATCGCAGCGGAGACGATGAAGAAGGCACGCATGCGGGAGCTGGATGAGGTTCGCATCATAGTCCTTATAGGATGGAGGCGGTGCCCAACGGGTTCGGCGGAGCGGGTTTTTGCGCGCATCACGCCGCCTTGCGGGCAAGCCGCATGACATAGCCGATGATCTCGGCGACCGCGGCATAATGCTCGATCGGGATCGGGTGATCGATGTCGACCGCTGCATAAAGCGCACGCGCCAAGGGCGGGCTCTCGACGATGGGGACATTGTTCTGGCCCGCTATCTCGCGGATCCTGAGCGCGACCGCGTCGACGCCCTTGGCAACCACGACGGGGGCCGCCATGTCGCCATGCGCATATTTGAGTGCGACCGCATAATGCGTCGGATTGGTGACGATCACGCTGGCACCCGGCACCGCCGCCATCATCCGCTTGCGCGCGCGCTGCATGCCGATCTGGCGGATCTTGGCCTTGATCTTGGGATCGCCGTCGCTCTGCTTGTGCTCGTCCTTAAGCTCCTGAAGGCTCATCCGCATCTTCTTCATCCAGGCGCGGCGCTGGTAGATGAAGTCGAAGCCCGCGAGCAGCACGACGAGCAGCGCGACCGCCTTGATCATCTGATAGACGAGCTCGCCCGCGGCCTGCCCGATCGCGCCGGGATCGGACCCGATGAGCTGATCGAACGCGACGGCCTTGGGCCAGATGATGAACAGGGCGACCGTGCAGATGACAATGCACTTGGCAAGCGTCTTGGCGAATTCGACCAGCGCCCGCTTGCCGAGCAGGCGCCCAAGACCCGTCATCGGATTGAGCTTGGACCATTTCGGGCTGACGCGCGACCAGGACAGCGTGGGCCGCCCCTGCAGGAACGGGGTGAGCAGCGCACAGCCGACAAGGAGCCCCGCCACGGGCGCGAGCGACATCGCCGCCTGCACGAATACACCGCCAATCAGGTTGCGCGCGCCCTCGGGTTCGAGCGCGAAGTCGTCCGCGCTACCCCAGAGCCGGACGAACATCGTCGCGAGGCTCGCCAGCGTCATCGCGCCCAGCCCGCCGGCGATCGCAAGCATCGCTACGAACATCGCGGCATGGCGCATTTCGGGCGCGCTCGCGACGTCGCCCTTGGCGCGCGCGTCGTCGAGCTTCTTCTGGGTCGGCTCCTCGGTCTTGTTGTCCTTGTCCTCCGCCATAACCTAAAGACTCCATCCACCTTGCAGATAGGCAGCCATGGCCTGCGCGAAGGCGGTCAGCGCGGTGCCGATCGTCACCGCGAAGAGCGCGAGCCCGAGCAGGATGTTGAGCGGCTGCGAGATGAAGAACACCTGGATCGCGGGCGCCATGCGCGCTGCAAGCCCGAGACCGACGTTGAAGACGATGCCATAGACAAGCAGTGGTGCGGCGAGGCTGAGCGCGAGCGCCATCGCACTGCCCGTCGTCTCGACCGCCAGCCGCGCGAAATCCTCGGCGGGGGGCAGACCGCCGACGGGAAAAACGGCGTAGCTCTGGACGATCGACGCGATCCAGAGATGATGGACACCCATCGCCATGCAGGTCACCGCCGCCGCGAGGGTGAGGAGACGCGACAGCAGCGTGGACTGCCCACCCATCGACGGATCGGAGACCAGCGCCGAAGACAGGCCGACCTGCATGGAGACGATCGCGCCCGCCATCGCCGCTGCGTTGAACAGGATGCGGATGATCATCCCCATCGCGATACCGACGAGCGTTTCGGCGATGATGATGCCCGGCAGCGCGGTGTCCGACCGGATCACCGGCGCGAGCCTCCCCTCGAGCAGACCGAACAGGCCGGCGGTGAAGCCGAGCGCGAGCATCAGCCGCACGCGCGGCGGGATCGCGTCCTCCGAAAACGCCGGAAGCAGCATCAGTACCGCCCCCACCCGCGCGAACAGGATCAGGAAGGCCGTCGCGTCGAAGGGCAGATCGGTCATGGCTCAGCCGGCGACGATGATGTCCGCGATCCGCGCCATGAACGCGGAGAGCGCCGAACCGATCATGGGAAGCGACAGCAGCAGCACGATGCCCATCACGACGATCTTGGGGACGAAGGTGAGCGTCATTTCCTGGATCTGCGTCAGCGCCTGGAACAGCCCGATCGCGACACCCACGATCAGCGAGGCGATCAGCATCGGCCCGACGATCGTCAGCGTGAGCAGCAAGCCGGCCTTGGCCAGCTCCATTGCCTGGAAGGAGTCCATATGGGTTGCCTTTTTCTGGCCTGCAGCGTTTCGTCAGGCGCGGGCAGCGGGCTCAGATCTGCATCCGCATGATTTCGGAATAAGCGTTGACCACGCGGTCACGCACCGCGACCACCGTGTCGAGCGCGGTCTCGGCGGCGCCGATCGCGGTGACGACGTCGATCAGATCACCCTTCCCCGCCACCTGCTGCGCACTCACGGTTTCGGCCTGGCGCAGCGAACCGGCGGCTTCGGTGACCATATTCTCGATCATCGCGCCGAACCCGCCCGAACCCGGCGTTGAAACCGGCACCGCGGCGGCGGAGTCGCCCGTCTTCGGGACGATCGAGGTCATCGCGCGCCCATAGGCGGACGCGGCGTCAAGGGCTCCAATGGACATTGTGTTTCCTCTTATTTGAGCAGGTCGATGGTCCGCATCGTCAGGCCGCGCGCGGCCTCGATCGCGTTGAGATTAGCTTCGTAGGAGCGTTGCGCGGCCTTCATGTCGGCGGTCTCGATCAGGCCGTTGACATTGGGACGCTGCACATAGCCCTGTGCGTTGGCTGCGGGGTTGCCGGGCTGATACACCTGCGGGAACGCGGTCTTGTCACCCTCGATCGATTTGACGGTGACGTTGGTCGCCCCGGAATTGCGGTCGACCTCCGCCTTGAAGGTCGCGACACGCCGCCGATACGGATCACCTCCGGCGGTGCGTGCGACCGAATCCTGGTTGGCGAGGTTCTCGGCAATCACGCGCATGCGGAGCGACTGCGCACGCAGGCCCGATGCCGAAACGCCGATCGAAGACTTCAAATCCATGCTTCCTCCAGCAACCAAGCTGCCGACATCTCCCTTATAGGCAATTTTTGCCGAGTGGCCGCGGCTCCCATAAAATTATTCCTATAACGCCCTTGAAAGGAGACACGCATGTCTGTGCTCGAGGGTATTCCCATTGATCTGTCGATCGTGCTCGGATCGGCTGACATCCCTATTCGACAGGTGCTCAAAATGGGCCGCGGCGCGATGATCCCGCTGGATTGCGGGCATAATGACCCAACGCTGGTCTATGTGAACGACGAACTGGTCGCGAAGGGCAAGGTGCTCGTCGATGGCGAGCACATGTCGCTCGAGATCACCGAAGTCGTGCAGCGCAGCTGACATGGACTTCCTCTCGCTGTTGCGCACGCTGGGTGCGCTGGGCGTCGTGCTCGGGCTGCTCGCGGGCGCGCTCTGGGCGGTGCGCCGCTATGACATAAAGCTGCCCGGCGGGATGATCGCCGGGCTGATGGGCGCGACCGGAGGCGAACGCCGCCTCGAGATCGTCGAGCGGCTGCCGATCGACGCGCGCCGCTCGGTCGCGCTGATCCGCCGCGACAACAAGGAACATCTGGTGATGATCGCACCCGAAGGGCTGCTGATGCTCGAAGCCGCGATCACGCCCAGGGCGAGCACCAAGGCAAAAAACCATGCGTAAGGCTCTTATTCTCGCGGGCGCAGTGCTGCTGCTCGCGCTCCCCGAAATCGCGCTGGCGCAAAGCGTGTCGGCCAATCTGGGCGAAGGCTCGATCTCGGGCCGCGCTATCCAGCTCGTGCTGATGCTGA
Organism: Sphingobium sp. FW306-1B-F04DB; assembly: GCF_058781925.1. NCBI lineage: Bacteria > Pseudomonadati > Pseudomonadota > Alphaproteobacteria > Sphingomonadales > Sphingobiaceae > Sphingobium > Sphingobium sp. FW306-1B-F04DB. The sequence goes on from NZ_JBYSXE010000004.1 coordinate 34,522, forward strand.
CCGTGCTCAGCCTCGCGCCCGGCATATTGATGACGGTGACGTCGTTCACGCGGATCGTCGTCGCGCTGTCGCTGCTGCGCACCGGCATCGGCGCACCCGGTGTCCCGCCCAATCCGGTGATCATCAGCCTGGCGCTCTTCCTCTCCTTCTTCGTCATGGCACCGACCTTCGACCAGGCCTGGAAGCAGGGGGTAACGCCCTATAACGAAGGCCGCATCAGCGAGGCGCAGGCGTTCGAACGGACGTCCAAGCCCTTTCACGCCTTCATGCTCAAGCATGTCCGCGACGAGGACGTGACGCTCTTCGTGGAACTGTCAGGCAAGAAGCCGAGGACGCGCGCGGAGCTGCCGATGACGACGCTCATGCCCGCCTTCATGATCTCGGAGCTGCGCCGCGCGTTCGAGATCGGCTTCCTGTTGCTGCTGCCCTTCCTGGTGATCGACCTTGCGGTGGCGGCGGTGCTGATGGCGATGGGCATGATGATGCTGCCGCCCGCGACGATATCCCTGCCGATGAAGATCATCTTCTTTGTTTTGGTTGACGGCTGGGCGTTGATTGCCGGCTCACTGGTCAAGAGCTTCGGCGGGCCGGGCTAGACCTTGATCGCGGCGCGATCCCGTCGGATCGCGCCGCGTCACTCGGCCTGCGCCACCGCGGCGTAGCGTGTCGCGGGCTCGTCGAGCCATTCGGCCAGCGTGGCGAACGCGATAGGCTCGAGAAAGGCAATCCCCGCATTCTCGCCGCGCGCCCAGCGCACGACCCCCCTCATCGGCTCCATTCCGGGTACCGACAGCGTCAGCATGGCGTCCAGCTCAAGCGGCGCCTTGGTGCGCAGCTTCGCCCCACCCTGCGATAGATCGACCAGCGACACGCGCTGCGCCTGCCCTTCGCAACGGATGTCGGCCCAGCAACTGGTCGGCAGTCGCGGCGCGCGCGGTGCCTGCGCGCTGCCCCGGCGCCTGACGGTCGAGGATTCGGCGAGCAGTTTCTCGACGTCGACAGGGGCATCGAACTGAACTCCGATCGACTTGCGATCGGTCCAGCGCACCACGCCCGTTACCGCGTCACTGTTGCGGAACTCGATACGGACGCGCTCGCCGATCATGAAGCGCGCACGCACCTCTGCCTTCAGCCCGCCTTCCGAAAGATTGCGGATCCGGCACAGTGCATCGCGCCGATCGCCGATGATCCGGCCGACGAGCAGCAATGTCATCGTCCGCGGCGCGCGCGACGAGAGCGCCGGCGCGTCGCTCACCGGCGTCGCGTCGACAGCGCTCCCGGGGTTCTCGAATGACAGCAAGGCCATGGATGTCTCCTCGAACGAACTCAAACGGGTGATGCCTGGGTGATCACTGCGCGCCGGACCACATCCTTGCCGTAGGTTTCGACGGCGGCTTCGATGACAACCTTGCGGAATGCAGCCAGCCCGGGAATCAGCCCGTCGCGGCCGCTCGCCATGGGCGTGCGATAGGTCCGCATATTGATGGCATTGAGCAGGATGGGCAGGCGCGCCTCGACATCGTCGCGCATGCCGGAGGGCACCTCGAGCTGTGCCTCGAACGAAACATAGCCCGACAGGCGGCCGTCGGCGAAGACGAGCGGCGCGAGCACCGTCCCCGTTGGAACGAACTCGGTGGCCTCGCTCAATTGCGGTTTGGCACCGAGCATGATGCTCGTGCCATAGGCCGCGCCGCCGCCGACGCCGACGCCGAGCGCCAGTACAAGCGCCGAAACCAGAAACCCCTTCACAAAACGCCTCCCGACATCAGAATGCAAAGCTCACGTCGCGCGGCAGCGCCGACGGTTCCGCGAGAATGACAATGGTGATCCGCCGGTTCTCCGGGCGATCGGGGCGATCGGGATAGATCGGTTCGGATCCTGCCTTGGCGACGACCTCGGAAAAGCGATCGGCGGTCAGCCCTGCGGCGACCATCGCCGATCGTGCCGCGAGCGCGCGTTCGCTCGACAGCCGCCAGTTGGCCTCGCCCTGCCCGCCTGCGGAATCGGTGTGGCCTTCGATCGCGATCTGCGCGCCCGTCTTGATCAGCTTGCGCGCGATTCGCGCCAGCATCTGGCGCGCATAATCGTTGAGCTCGGCGGTGGCGCCGCGGAACATCGAGCGGTTGGCGCTGTCCACCAGATGGACGCGCACGCCATCGCGGGTCGGCTCGACGCGGACATTGCGCTTTGCATCGGGCGTCTCGGTCGGGGGATCGATCGAGATCATCATCTCGTCCGCGAGGACACGCAGTGCCGCTTCCGGAATTTCCGCGGATCCACCGCGCGCCGAACCGTTGGTGCCTGCTTCCGCGGCGGGCTGGCCGATCGACTCGCTGCTGTCCGATTGAACCCGACGGTTGCGCCCGCCGAGCCCGGGCTGGCTGCCAGGCGTGGTGGTGAGCGTCGCCGCTGTCGAATCCTTCTGTGTCGACGGCGAGAAATATTCCGCCAGCCCCTTGAGCTGCGCCTTGTTCGGATTGGCGAGCAGCCAGAGCAGCATGAAGAATGCCATCATTGCGGTCACGAAGTCGGCATAGGCCACCTTCCAGGCGCCGCCATGATGCGCTGCGTGCTTGTGCTTGCGGACCTTGCGGATGATGATCGGGGCGGAATCGTCCTGTGCCATGCGCGCCTCAGCCGATCGCGGCGCGCAGCCGCTCCTGGATGACCGTCAGCCGCACGCGATCGATCGCGTCGGAAATGGTCTGCCCCTGCGCGACACGATCGAGCAGGTCGGCGCTCTCATCGGCATGCTGGATCACCAGGTCGAATGCCTGAAGCTGGTCGAGATAGTCGGTGGCAAAACGCTCATCGGCGACCAGCGTCTCCGCCAGCTGCTCGATAAGCATCCGGACGCGACGAATCTCCTCGGCGACCGCGGCGCAAAACGAGGTGCTCGTCTGGTCAATTTGCGTCATCATCATCGTTTCGACCGATCTCGTATCCGTGGGTTGCTCAGAATAGTTCGACATCGCCGGCGGGCTGGGCGGCGGGTTCAGGCTTGAAAACCGGCGGGGGTGCATCGGCTACCACGGTGGCGCGCACGCGGCCCTCATACGGCATGAATTCCACCTTGCGCGCGCTGGTGCCGCCGAGTTCGCAGCGCCCGATCTCGATGCCCTCTGTCTGCATGAACTGCCGCGCAAAGGCGGCATTGCTGCTGCCGATCGAGCCGAGGCCGGCAATGATATTGGCCCCGCCATAGAGGTGCGCGCGTAGCCGCGTGCGCACCGCGCCATGCTGCATCATCGCGTTGATCAGCAATTCCATCGCATGGACGCCATAGCGCTGCATCCCGTCCGCACCGACCATACTGTCCGCCCCCGGCTCGCCGAGGAGGAAATGGTTCATGCCGCCCACCCGCGCCACCGGATCCTGCAGGCACACGGCCACGCAGGATCCCAGCAGCGTCGAGATCACGACACCGGGCTCGGCCACCACATGGTGTTCGCCCTGGACGATCGGGACGCGGCGCATGGGATCAGGTGAGCTCGCCGAAGACGCGCTCGATCTTTTCCTTCAGCGCGGCGGGCGCGAAGGGTTTGACCACATAATTGTTGACGCCCAGCGCCGCGGCCTTCTGCACGATCTCCTTGTCGGCCGAACCGGTGAGCATGATGAACACGGTCTTGCCGATCACGGGATCGCCGCGCACCGCCTCCAGGAACTGGAGCCCGTCCATGTCGGGCATGTTGTAATCCGAGATGATCAGATGGACGCGATCGGCCTTGATCGCGGTCAATGCCTCCACCGGCCCCGCCTTGTCGCGGATATCCTTGAACCCCAGATCCTGAAGCGTGCGCCGGATCATCGCACGCATACTCGTCTGATCGTCGACCACCATTACCTTAATTGCAGACGCTGCCGGCATGACCCGCTCCCAATAACTACTTGCGACATGCCGCGAGGATCGCCTCGGGCATCGCCGATAAACTCAATTCCCGCTCGACCGCCCCCAGTTCGAAGGCGACGCGCGGCATTCCGTAAACGACACAGCTTGCCCGATTCTGGCCGAACGTCTTCGCCCCCGCGAGACGCATGGCCCTGAGCCCCGCCGCGCCGTCGCTGCCCATTCCGGTCAGGATCACGCCTACGGCCTGCGCACCGAGCGGCGCGACCGAATGGAACAGCACATCGACCGAGGGGCGATGCCCCCCGACCGGCTCGGTCGGGCGCAAGCGGATATGGCCGCTCGTCCCGCCCGCCAGTTCCATGTGATTGTCCCCGCCAGGAGCAATATAGACGGTTCCACGCTCGATCGGCATGCCGGCGACCGCTTCGACCACACGGACGCGAGCCTCGCGGTCAAGCCGCGTCGCAAAGCCACGCGTAAAGGCCGCGGGCATATGCTGGACGACAAGCACCGGGGGGCAATCTGCGGGCAGCGCACCAATCACCGAGAACAGAGCCTCCACCCCGCCGGTGGACGCGCCGACGGCTATGATCACATCGCGCTCGGTGCCCGGCTGCGCAGAGGCGACGGGCGCCAGCTGCGAGGGACCGCGCCGTACCGAGGAGCGCTTGGCGGCTTTCACCATCTTGCGCAGTAGCTCACCGTCGCGCGCGATCTCCAGCGGATTGCCCGTCGGCTTGGCGATGCAGTCGACCGCGCCAAGGCGCAGCGCCTCGATCGTCACCTCCGCGCCGCGTGCGGTCAGCGTCGAGCACATGATGACGGGCATCGGCCGAAGCCGCATGATCTTTTCGAGGAAGGAGAGACCGTCCATCCCCGGCATCTCGACGTCGAGCGTGACGACGTCGGGATTGAGCTCCTTGATCATCTCGCGCGCGGCATGCGGCTCGGGCGCCATGCCGACGACCTCGATTTCGGGGTCGTTCGACAGGATGCGGTTGAGCACTGCGCGCATCGACGCGCTGTCATCGACGATCAGGACGCGCGTGACGTCGCTCATTGCGCCGCCCCCGGCTTGACGTAGATCGTCTGCCCGACCGGCTCCATCACCGCCGCCGCCGGACCGATCAGGCGTTCGGAATGACCGATATAGAGAAAGCCTCCAGGCGCGAGCATCTCGACGAAGCGCGCCTCGAGCTCAGCTTTCGCGGCGTCGTCGAAATAGATCATGACGTTGCGGCAGAAGATGACGTCGTATTTCTGACGCATCGGCCATGCATCGAACAGGTTGAGCACGCGCGCGGTCACGAGGCTGCGCAGTTCCTCGGCGACGACGAAGCCATCCGCCTCGCTCCGCAACCACCGGCTGCGATAGCTCGGCGGGATCGGTTCGACGGTCGCCGCCGAATAATGACCGCGTGTGACGGCCTCGACGACATGCGGCGCGATGTCGGTGGCGAGCAGCTTGACGTCGCCGTTGCGAAGCCAGTTGGCACTCGCCTGCGCGTCGCCCGCCAGGCACATTGCGATCGAATAGACTTCCTCGCCGCTCGAGCAACCCGCCGACCAGATGCGCACCGGTCGGCCAAGCCGGACGCGCCCCTGCATCAAGGGGAGCGCGGTCTGGCGCAGGTGATCGAAATGATGGCTTTCGCGGAAGAAATGCGTGTGGTTCGTGGTCAGAGCCACGACCATCGCCTCGCGCTCGACCGGATCCCCCTGCACAAGCGTGACATAATCGGCGAAGCGCGTCAGCCGGTGTTCGCGCAGCCGCCGCGAAAGGCGCGAATGCACCAGCGTCATCTTGCTCTCGACAAGATGGATTCGCGCTTCTTCCTGCATGATCGCCGCGATCGCGCGAAATTCGGCAAGGCCGAGCTCCGCGGTCGCCGCGAGCGCGGACGTATCCGGCGCGTCGCTGCCAACAGGGATGACGCTGTGCTTCACGCGGCGAGGTCCGTCAGGTGCCGGGTCAGGCTGAGCGCGTCGAGATCGAGCAGCAACACCATCGTTTCGGCGCTTTCGGCGTCGGTGGTACGGCGCTCGATCTTTACGAGGCCCGCGATGACGCTCTCGTCATTGACTCCGACCTCGGGCGCGGGCTGGATGTCGCCGCCGTCGATGACGACGATGTCCGCAACCTCGTCGACGAGAAAGCCCGCCTGGCGGCCCGCGATGCTGACGACGAGGATGCACGAGCGCGAATGGAGCACGCTGGGCTTCCATCCAAGGCGTTCAGACAGGCCGACCACGGGAACGACCGAACCGCGCAGGTTGGTGACGCCCTTGATGAAGGCGGGGACGCTGGGGAGCGGCGTGGGCTCTTCCCATTCGCGGATTTCGATCAACGAGCGCATGTCGATGCCGAACATCTGCTCGCCGAGCGTGAAGGTGACGATCTTGCGCTCGTCGTTATTCTCTTCATGCGTGCTCATGCTGCCATTCCTTTCAGAGCGAATTTGCTGTGGTTTGCGGGCGCTGCGACGAGCGCGTCGATGTCGAGGATCAGCGCGATCGAGCCATCACCCAGGATGGTGGCGCCACCGAGTCCGCGGATCGGATGAAGGTTGTCCTCAAGGCTCTTGATTACGACCTCGCGGCGGTTGTCGATCGTGTCGACCATCAGGCCGACATGGCCCGCTGCTTCGCTTTCGACGATGATAACGACCGACTCTTCGGGGCTGCGGCGATCATTGGCGGCGAAGCCGAACGTCTCGTCGACGCGCCTGATCGGAAGATAGGAGCCGCGCAGCTCGATCACCTCGGCGGTAGGCGAGGTCGGCTTGACCTGCCCGGGCTCGGGGCGGACCGTCTCGATAACGTTGGCGAGCGGCAGCACATAGCGCTGGTCGCCCAGCCGGACGATCATGCCGTCGAGGATCGCGAGCGTCAGCGGCAGCGCCATGACGAAGGTGGTCCCCTCGCCCGGCGTCGAGTGGATCTCGACACGGCCGCCCAGCGCCTCAACGTTGCTGCGCACCACATCCATGCCGACGCCGCGGCCCGAGATGTTGGAGATCGTCTCGGCGGTCGAGAACCCCGGCGCGCAGATCAGGCTGTCGATCTCTTCGTCCGAAAGCTGTGCGTCGGCGCTGATGATTCCCTTCTCGATCGCCTTGGCGCGGACGCGCTCGCGGTTGATGCCGCGCCCGTCGTCGCTGACTCGCACGACGATGCGTGCACCCTTCTGCTCGGCGGACAGGCGGATCGTGCCCTCGGGCGACTTGCCCGCAGCGATCCGGTCCTCGGGGCTTTCGATACCGTGGTCGACCGCGTTCCGGATCATGTGCGTCAAGGGATCGCCGATCTTCTCGATGACGCCCTTGTCGACCTCGGTCATCTCGCCGCTGGTCTCGAGCGCCACCTTCTTCCCTGTCTCGGCCATCAGGTCGCGCAACATGCGCGGCACGCGTGAAAAGGCCTGTTTGATGGGCTGCGCACGCAACGACATCACATTGTCCTGGATCTGGCGCGTAAGGCGCGACAGCTCGGGCAGTTCGACACGCTCCTGTTCGGCGGGCGAAAGTCGGTCCGACAGGATCGAGCCGCGGATAACCAGCTCGCCGACAAGGTTGAGCAGTTGGTCAAGCTTGGACAGGTCGACGCGGATGGTCTGCGCCGCGGGTTCGGCGGTGCGCACCTCTGCGGCAGGTGCCGAGGCGGCAACAGGCGTTGCCGGCACGTCGGCGCCGACCGTCGGCATCGGCACCGCTATCTCCGCGACCGCGGCGGCCGGCTCCGCAACAAGGGTCGCCGGCTCGGTCGGCACGCCCTGGCTGATTTCGATCACGGAATCGGGCGCGACGAAATCGAAGCACTCGCGGATATCGTCTTCGGCCACCGTGCCAGGCAGGCTGAGCGTCCAGACAAGATAGCTTTCCTCGGGATCGAGATCGCGCAAGCCGGGCAACGCGGTCGCATCGACCGCGGTAATCGAACCGCCGAGGCTTTCGAGCTCGCGGATCAGGAGCATGGGCTCGGCGCCATTGGCGAGCGCCGCCCGCGAGGGCCCGAAGCGTACCGTCCAGGGCTGCGGCTCCGAAGGCGCCAGATCGTCGAGGTCGATTGCGACGGGCTCGAAACCGAAGGGGTCCAGATCGTCGACCATCGCGGCGACGGGCACAAAGCCGAAATCATCGGCATCGCCAGCGGGCGCAGCGGCCTCGGACACCACGGGCGCGGCGGGTGCCGCTGCACCGGGGACGCCCTTGTGTTCGAGGATGGCATCCAGCTGTTCAAGCATCGCCGCGTCGACCGGCACGGGCGCGCTGCCCTGCGCCGCGGCGACATGGTCCGACAGGATATCGAACGCGTTGAGCATCACCTGCGTGACTTCGGCGCTCGCGGCGATGTGCCCGCCACGCACCTCGTCGAGCAGATTCTCGAAGCGGTGCGAGAATGCGAGCAGCGCGGCATGACCGAATGCGCCCGATCCGCCCTTGATCGAGTGGACCGCGCGGAAGACGCCCGCGATCACGTCGGCCGAAACGTCGCCCGCGGCCATCGCGGACAATCCCTGTTCGGCGACCACAAGCCCCTCGGTGCATTCCTCGAAGAAGATCGCCTGGATTTCGTCGAGCTCGTCGTTGCCGCTGCTCATGGGCACACGCGGCGGATCGCCGCCCCCAGCTTGGTCGCGTCGAACGGCTTGGTGATCCAGCCGGTGGCGCCGGCTTCACGTGCGCGCGCCTTCTTGTCGTCCGAGAATTCGGTCGAGAGCACGAGGATCGGTGTCCCGCGGAATTCGTGGACCGCACGGACCGCCTCGATCAGTTCGAAGCCGTCCATCTTCGGCATGTTGATGTCTGTGATCAGCAGGTCGGGCTGCACTTCGTGCATCCGTTCTAGCCCGTGTTCGCCGTCATTGGCGCTCTCGATGCGAAAGCCCTGCGCGGTCAGCGATGTCTTGAGCAGCATCCGCATGCTGGCCGAGTCATCGACGGTCAGGATCAATTTGCTCACTGGTCGTTTTCCTCTTCCCTGGTCAGGCCGATGGCGTCGCCCAGCCGGCAGGCGGTGACGCGATCGATGAAGGCGCGGCTCGGATTCGCGATGGTGAAGGCCTGGCCGACGCCATCGGCCTCAGCCTTTGCAGCGACGAGCAGCTGGAGCACGGCCTGGCCGACGCTTTCAACTTCGCTCGCGTCGACGACCATCTCGCTGTCGAAATCCCCGGCGAGCACGAGGCGGACGCGCAGATCCTCTGCCGTGGTCGTGGAGCCGTGAACCGGGAGCCGCAGCGCGCGATCCTCGCCGGGCATATCAGACGGGTGTTGCATGGAGTTCATCCTTGGCTTGGTCGAGCGCGACCTCGAGCTGCGAGAAGGAAGGCGCATAGGCAGACGGAGTCATGCGGCGCGCGAGTTCGATCGCCACCTGCGTCGGCAGGTTCTGGGCGTGGCCCAGAATGGCGGTCCTGACGATGCTGTAGGGCTTGAAATCGGCGTCGATGATCTGATGCAGCTTGGACGCGATCGGGCCGACGAGACAATAGGCGAGCAGCACGCCGAGAAAGGTGCCGACGAGCGCGCCGCCGATCATCGCGCCAAGGATCTCGGTCGGCTGATCGATCGAGCTCATCGTCTTGATGACGCCGAGCACGGCGGCGACGATGCCGAGCGCGGGCAGGCCGTCGGCCATGATCTGAAGCGAGTGCTGGGGCTGCAATTCCTCGGCATGGTGCCGCTCGATGTCGTTCTCCATCGCCTCGGCGAGCTGATGCGGATCCTCGAAATTCACCGTCATCATCCGCAGATAGTCGCAGATGAACTCGATCAGCCCCTTGTCCGCGAGCAGCCGGGGATAGCGACCAAAGATCGCGCTGCTCTCGGGCGCGTCGAGATGGCTTTCGATCGCGGTCGCCCCGCCCTTGCGGAAGGTGGCGAGCAACGTGAACATCATCGCAAGCAGATCGCGATAGTCCGCTTCGGTCCAGCGCGACCCCCTGAACACGCGGACCACGCCTGCCCACGCCTTTTTGGCGGTCGGCAAGGAATTGCCGAGGATGAAGGCGCCCAGCGCCGCGCCCGCGATTGCCATCATCTCGTGCGGCAATGCGTGCAGGATGACCATCAGGTTGCCGCCCGACATCAGAAAGCTGCCGAAGACGCAGACCAGAATGATGACGAGGCCGATACCGTTGAGCATGAGGGGTTCCGCTGGTGGTGGATGGCCGAAGCCGGTCCCATGATTATAGGATGAAGTTCGAGAGGGTGGCGCGGCCCCCGCGCTTTTTCGATCGGCACAACCGACACGCCGAGCAATCCAGGCCGTTGCGGCTTGCAGCGGCGGCCGATGGCGGAAAAATGCAACGCGCAATCACCATTCGGCGTCGCAACCATCCTAGAATAGTTCAGGTCATCGCAGGGAGATATCATGTCGCTCAACGCCTATCGTCGCGCGCAGTCGATCGCGGAGACCCCGCGCGGCACGGAGTATCGCCTGATGAGTCAGGTCACCGGCGAGATGATCGACGCGCGCGATGCCGGCCTGACGGGTGCCGCACTGATGCCCGCGCTGCATCGCAATCGCGAGGTCTGGAGCACCTTTTCCACCTTGTGCAGTGCTCCGGGGAACGCCCTGCCCGACGAGCTGCGCGCGGGGATCATTTCGCTGGCCCTCTGGGTCGACCGTTACACCAGCGACGTAATCACCGGACGCGATTCCATTGAAGACCTGATCGCGGTCAACCGCGCCGTCATCGATGGACTCGCGAAAGAGAATATGACGAACTGATCGTGCAATCGGGTAACCCTGAATTCGCTACCAATACTGATAAAAATTTCTTCATTAATGCCAGCATGTTGCCTTCGGTTGGCGGCCTGACGTCAAATTCGGCGGCAATTGGGCCCTTTTACAATATTTGACATTCCGCTAGCGACCGCGCCCGACACGATCTTGAGGCCAACAGCAGACCTGCATGCAGGGTTTCAGTCCATTCCGGCACATCGCGAGAAGAGCGGCCGCGCCCCTGGCGGGACGCATGCCGGCCGTGTTCGCCATGCTGGCGATCGCCTGCTGCGCGATCGCGATGGCCGGATGGCTGTTGGGCAATCCCTCGATCGCCGGACTGGGCAATCCCGATTACCCGATGCAGCCGTTCACGGCAGCGGCGCTTGCGTCGCTGGCCTTCGCAGTGCTGACGGCGATGCGCGGTCGGCCGCTTCTTACCGTTGCCATATTGTGCCCACCATGCGCGATCGCGGTGGCGGCGCTGGTGCAGAATATCGGGGGCATCTCGCTCGGACTGGAATCATGGGTCGGCACCGGCAATCTGGTGGGACAGCCAGGCCTGACCATCAGGCCGTCGGGGACAATGCCGTCCATTGCCGTGCTGATGCTCGCGATCGCCACGCTGATATCGCTGGGCCATCGGCGCCACCATGGTCAGTTGGTGGTGCTCGTCGCCAGCCTAGCGCTCGGCACCGCCGTCATCGCCGGCGCGTCTATACCGCTTGGGCTGGACGTGCCGATGAACTGGGAGCGCCGCGCGATCATGTCGGGCCCGACCACGATCACGGTGGCGGCGCTGGCGCTGGCGCTGATCAGTTGGCGCCGCTATTTTTGCTGGCCGGGGCTGCTCTCCGTCCACGGTCTCGAAGGCCGCACGCTTCGCACCATCTTTGCGCTGTGCGTGCTTTCGCCGGTCGCTTTCGCGCTGGTCCAGCTTTGGGCAACGCGGTACACCGCGCTGCCGCTGCAAACGGCGGAGATCCTTCACGCAGCCGCACAGATCGCGGTCTCCGCGGCCATATTGATATGGGCATGGTCACGGATTGCTGGTGAACATGCGGCGCGCTGGGAAGTCACGCGAGCGCTCGATTCGGCCCCCATCATCCTTGCCGATATCGATGGCCGGATCGTCCATTGGTCGGAAGGATGCCAGCGGCTTTACGGGTGGAGTGCGGCGGAGGCGGTGGGGCAGGCCAAATATGCGCTGACGCGTGCGGCAGATCGCTGGGCGATCATGATGAGGCACCTCGACGCCGGACAGACATGGGAAGAGGAGATCACCGAATATGCGCGTGACGGCTCGACGCTGCAGGTGCTGGAACAGGCGCGTTTGCTGAAGGCGCGCCATGACAGCGCCCCGGTGGTGGTGCTGTCCATGACGGATATTACGGCCCGACAACGGGCCGAAGAGGCGTTGCGTGCGAGCGACGCGCGCCTGGGGCTTGCCGTTGAAGCGCTTGAGATCGGCATTTTCGAATGGGATGTCGCCGAGGATCATCTGCGCCTGTCCGGTGACGCCGAACGGCTGCTGGGTGCAGCGCCGCGGCAGCCGGGCTTTCAGCGCTGGCGGGAACAGGTACGGGAGGATTTCGAGAGTTCGATCATTCCCGACGAACGCGAGGTAGCCGCCCTGTGCCTGCCGCGCTTCAGCTTTCGGCTGCGCTCCAGGCCGGGCGTCCCGCGTCCCCGCACCATCGAGGGCTGGGCGCGCTGCATCTATTCTGCCGACCGCGAGCTCACGCGCATGATCGGGATCATGTTCGATGCCACCGAGCGCGAGGAACGCGCGGCCGCGCTACAGGCGCGCGAGGCCGAATTGCGCTCGATCCTCGAAACCGTGCCCGATGCGATGGTCACGATCGACGAACTGGGAAGCATCCGGTCCTTCAGCGCAACCGCCGAGGCGCTGTTCGGCTATCGCGCGGAAGAGCTGATCGGCAGAAATATCGACTTGCTGATGCCGGAGCGGCATCGCCAGCAGCACCATGATAAACTGACGCGATATCTGAGGACCGGCGAGCCCTATCTCGTCGGCCCCACGCGCGCGATAAGCGCGCTGCACCGCGACGGCACCGAAATTCCGGTCGAACTTGCGGTCGGCGAGACGCACAACGGACGAGAGCGTATCTTCATCGGCTTTGTCCGAAACATGAGCGAGCAAATCGCGGCGCATGCGCGTCTGGCCGAATTGCGTGACCAGCTGCTTCATGTCTCGCGGCTGAGCGCGATGGGCGAGATGGCTGCGGGACTTGCGCACGAGTTGAACCAGCCGCTGGCCGCCACCACCAATTTCCTCGGTGCCGCAGAAATGCTTCTGGCTGAAGACAGCGCCAGGCGCGAGCATGTCCGCGATCTCGTCCAATTGGCCTCGGGGCAGGTTTTGCGCGCGGGCAATATCATCCGCGGTGTCCGCAACTTCGTCGCCAAGGGCGAAGTGGAGATCGGTGTGGAACCGCTCGAAGAGATCGTCTCGGACGCTCTGCATCTGGTGTTTGCCAGTGCACAGAAGCAGAACGTGGCGATCCGCTACAATCTCGACCCCGCGCATCCGTTGATCCTTGCGGATCGCGTGCAGGTGCAGCAGGTGCTGGTGAACGTCGTTCGCAACGCGCTCGAAGCTCTGCGCGAAGGAAGCGATGGCCCGGCGGTGATCGAGTTGATCTCGCACGGGACCCCTGAAGGCATGGTCACCGTGACCGTGAGCGACAACGGTCCCGGCATCGCCCCCGACATTCTGGAGCGGCGCTTTGAACCGTTTGTTTCAACCAAGGCCTATGGCATGGGTGTGGGGCTGTCGATCTGCCGCAGGATCATTGAGTCTCACGGGGGCAGCTTTGCCGCCCAGAACAAGCCAGGCGGCGGCGCGATGATATGCTTCACGCTTCCGGCCGTCACCCAAGCGGAACTCATGGCAGGATGACGACAAGAAACCTCTACATCGTCGATGATGACGATATCGTCCGTTCATCGCTTCAAAGCCTGATGGCGGTCGTTCCCGACATGGTCATTCGCGGCTTTCGTTCGGGGGACGCGTTTCTTGCAGCGACGGACACGCTTCCAGCCGGCTGCGTCTTGCTGGATCTCCATATGCCGGGAACCTCAGGCATCGAGGTGCTGAGGGCGATCGAACAGCATCGATCCAAATTCGTGGCGATCGTGCTGACCGGCCAGGGCGACGTCTCGCTGGCGGTGCTCGCCATGAAGGCAGGCGCGATGGATTTCATCGAGAAGCCCTGCGATCATCTTGCGCTCATCCAGGCGATCGATCTGGCATTTTTGCGCCAGGCGCATTCGTGCCAGGAGGCCGCGCGCGTCGCGGCCGCCGCCGCGAAGCTGGCATTGCTCTCCGCGCGCGAACGCGATGTGCTGCGCGGGCTCATCGATGGCCGTTCGAACAAGGCGATCGCCTTCGATCTCGATATCAGTCCGCGGACGGTCGAGATCTATCGTGCAAAAGTGATGGACAAGCTCGAAGTGCGCAGTCTCTCGGAGGCGCTGGGGATCGCCTTCGCGGGTGGCTGGTTCCCGGGGACCTAGAGCCTGATTCACGTTTCAGGCTGATTCAGCCTGAAACGATCAAGGTCTAGACCGCGGGTGCGCTGTCCTCCACAAGCTGTTTTTCCCGCGATGTCCTGAGCCATCCTATCAGTTGCCGGGTTTCACATCCGGGCAGCATCAATGCGGCATCGGGGTCAGCGATATCGGCCTTGGGCGCGGCCCCCAGCAGGACAATTCCGTTGCGCCAGCCCCGCTCTCTTATGGCGGCGACATGATCGGAAAGCGCGACATCAAGCGAAGCCGCGTCGGTCACCAGCACCGCCCTCTCCCGCAATTCCGTGTCCAATGCGGGATCGTCGAAATCGTCCGCGATCACCATGATCTCGCCCGCAAGCCCAAGGCGTGCGGACCACATGCTGCGCAGCGCCCGATCCGCGATCGCGAGCACCACGATCTTTTCATCAGCGCTGGACATTGGGGGGACACTCCGGGACGAACAAACATAGGAAATCGCGCGGGCCCAATGGGTGGCTGGGGCGGCGCGAGGTGCAGCCGATCGACCGGGCGCGTCGCGCGGTCGATCGGCTGCATGGGCAATGACGATCAGATCTCGAAGGTGAGGTCCATATAGGCGTAGCGCGTGTCGCCGGTCGCCGGCGCATTGGGCGCATCCTTCAGGAAATGTCCCTTGGCCAGATAGGCTGCGCCGGTGTCGAGCCGCAGAACATTGGGGATCACCCAGTAGCGCATGCGCGCCTCTATCTGATGCCCGGCAAAGCGGCCCGACGCGCCGGTCTTGTCGCGCACTCCCGTGGACGCGAAACTGTCGGTGGCATTCTCGAGCCACAACGCGCGATAGGTGACCATCGCATCGGTGCGTTTGCCAGGCTTCACCTCGAACCTGACACCGGGCGACGAGACGTTGGATCGGCCCACCGCGCCGTAGAGGCCCGTCGGACCGAAGTCGAAACGGCGTGCGCCGAACAGCGTATCGAAGCGATTATAGGTCCGCGCCGTGCGGCCGTCACCGCTCGCCAGGTCGTAAAGGACAGCAACCCGCGGCTTGAGCGCGCCGCCGAAGGTCTTACCGACTTCGGCGTGGAGCAGGTGTGCCGACACGTCGAGATCGGTGACATCGATCGCCGCGGTGCTGCCGCGCGTCTCGCCGAACTGATAGGCGGCCTCGATGTCGAAATCGACCTTGCCGTTGGCGGGCTTGCGATAGAGGCGCATGCCGGGGGTGAACAGCCGCCGGTTGCGTGTCTGCCGCGAAGCAGAGTCACGTTCGATGAGGTTGTAATTGTAGATCTCGAGCGTCCCCTTCCCCAGTATGCCGGCCTTGGTGAAGCTGCCGCCAAACAGCTGGAGGTCGGTCGTTTCCTGATCCCATTCGACGCGGTCGTGGCGGATGCCGTCGGCATCGTCGGGCAGGCGGATCTGCGGCATTGACCAGAGCAGCACCAGCCGATCCCCGGCGCGTCCGGTCCAGTCGAAATAGGCGCCGGTATAGGCATTGGTCGTATTGCGGAAAGACTGGCGCGCGACGAGGCGGCGCGAGCCCATATCCAGCGTGAAACGCCCCACCTTGGCAATGGCACTGGAATCGCCGCCGAGATCGCCCAGATCGAGCCCGACATAGGCCTGAACCAGCTCCATCGCATTCACTTCGGTCGTGCCCGCCGACGAGTTGGGCTTCTGCCCATAGGTGCGCGCATCCCAGAGCTCGCCGCCCAAGCGTACCGGGCCGGTATCATATTCGGCGAACAGCGTCGTCTTGAGCGACCACATGAAATCGTCCTCGGCCACATTGGGCCGGAACTGGCCGTCGATCCCCTCGATGCGCGAACGCAGGCTGGCCTTGAGCACCAGCGCGTCGGGCGCCCCTACCGCTTCATGCAGCGGATTGCTTTCGGCGTGCGCGATCTGTGCGGATGCCAGCAGTGCCGCGGGAGCAAGCATGGTGTTCAGGGCCCGGCGGGTGATGATTTTACGGCGTGCATGGGGCCGGGCGTCACGCAGGCCCGTCTCAGTCGGCATGGACAAGGATCTCCAGAAGGTGAGCCCTTCTTATAGGAGGCCATTAGGCGTGCGAACGATCTTCACCGATTTCTTACCATAACTGGCGTCGCGGCTCATGCGAATGACTCGACCCGCCCCGGATCGCCCCGCTCATCCTATAATTACACGAGGCTGCGCGCGCACGCACGGGGCCTTGGGGGGACCAGGCAGGATATCCGACATGACCAGCACCGCTGAAATAACGCTGTTTTCCGTCATGTTTCGGATTGCCCGGACATCTGCCCAATCATTCGTCGAGCCCCGGGGCTAGCCCCTGAGCTGCGCCGCTCATCGTAAATTAGTCCCCGGGGAATGGCGCTGCGTCTGACCCGGCAAGCCATCATCCAGATTGAAGGAGTTCGAGATGCAAAATGCTCTCCGGAATTGGCGACTGCCTCGAAAGATGCTGATCGCCTTCTCATTGATCGCCGTTCTGATCGCCGCGCTCGGCGCCGCGGCCATCATGTCCAACAACCAGATCAGCGCCGCTGGCTCGCGCCACATCACGCGCGGCCTCCCCACGACCGAGTCGGTCGCCAAGGTTCTCGGCTATCTGCGCGAATACCGCATCCTCATGTATTCCCACATGACTGCGGTGAATGCCACCGAGACGGCCTCGCTCGACAAGCGCGTGGAGAAAAACCACGACGACATCGCTGCTGAGCTCGATACTCTGTCGAAGGTCTCGGGCGAGGACTTTGCCGGTGAGGTTTCGGACCTCAGGGAGAAGGTCGAAGCACTCAAGGCAGTCAATGAGCGCATTCTGGATCTGAGCCGTCAGCAGCGCGACGCCGAAACGCTTGCGTTGCTCAAGAGCGACGGCAAGGAGGCTTCGCATGCGGCGCTGAAGCAGGCGAACCGCGTGATCGAACTGGCGGTCAAGCGCGCGCACAAGAGCGGTGAGGCGGCCGATGCGCTGTCCAGCAGCGCGCTGACCTTCATGGCGTTCATGGCGCTGCTGTCGATCGGGTTCCTCATTTTCATCTGGCACACGCTCAATCGCGTTGTTTCGCGTCCGCTGAGCGAACTCACCACGGCCACGGCCGCGCTGGCCGAAGGTCGCGAGGCGACCGTTCCGCATCGCGATCGCGAGGACGAGTTGGGCGAGATCGCCCAGGCGGTTGAACTCTTCCGGCTTGCCGCGGTCGCGCGTCAGGAGGCCGATCGCAAGCTCGCCGAGGAGCAGCAGCTCGTCACCAGCACGCTGGGCGACAGCCTGGCGTCGCTGGCGCAAGGCGATCTGACCGCCGACGTGAAGGCTGATTTCCCCGTCGCTGTCGCCAGTCTGAAGACCAATTTCAACGAGGCTATCGCGCGCCTGCGCGAGATGATCGGCGCGGTTTCTGAAAGCGCGACGGGTATCCGCACGGGTTCGCAGGAAATCGCGCAGGCGTCCGAAGACCTCGCCCGCCGCACCGAAGGCAATGCCGCCAGCCTCGAGGAAACCTCGGCCGCGCTGGTGCAGATCGACGATCGCCTCAAGGCGACCGCGGTCGCGGCGGGCCGCACCGTCGAGCGTGCCGATCAGGCGATTGCAACGGTCGGCGGCGGCCGATCGATCGCCGACGAGGCGGTGCAGGCGATGGAACGCGTCCGCGAAAGCGCGACGGGCATCGACTCGGTCATCGAGGGCCTCGACAAGATCGCCTTCCAGACGCGCGTTCTCGCGATGAACGCGGCGGTCGAGGCAGGCCGTGCGGGCGATGCAGGCCGCGGCTTTGCGGTCGTGGCCGACCTCGTCAGCGCGCTTGCCATGCGTTCGGAAGAAGAAGCCAAACGCGCGCGCGAGCAGCTCACCGCCACTCAGGCAGACATCGTCATGGCCGTCGGCGCGGTCCAGAAGGTCGACGGCGCGCTCGCCGACATCTCCAACGACGTCAGCCAGGTCCATACGCTTCTCGGCAGCATGGCGGCTGACAACCAGGCACAGTCGTCGGCGATCAGCCAGATCAGCGTGGCGATCAGCACGATGGATCAGTCGACCCAGCAGAACGCCGCAATGGTCGAGGAAACCTCGGCTGCGGCGCGAAATCTGACCACCGAGGTGACCTCGCTGGCCGAACAGGCGGCGCTGTTCAAGGTCGACAATGAAAAGCGCCCGGCTGCCCGCCGGCCCGCCGCAACGGCCACGGCCAGGCCGAGCATCAAGCCCGGTGTGATTGCGGCGTCCAAATCCTATGTCTCGCCGGTGAAGGCGCTGCCGATCTCGGCGATGGCACAGGCCAATGGGGCGCACGCCAATGGCGCCAGCAACGAGGACTGGTCCGACTTCTGATCCGCGACCATGGCACGGCCGGGGCAAAATCTGTCCCGGTCCACCGAACGAAAAGGCGTCCGGCGGGCATTCCGCCGGGCGCCTTTTTTCTATGCCGGCTGATATCGCCCCTTTCCCCCTCCGCTCTCCGGGGCTCGATTTATCCGGAGCGCCCGCTCCATCGGCAGGCTTAGCCCCGCTGCGACTGCAATGATCGGGCTAACCGGCGAAATCGAGGCGCGTCTACACCGCGCGGCTCTTTCGGGGCCATGCCTCTCCCAGAGGCGGCCGGGTGGTGCGCCCGACAGCGGTCGCACGCAAAAAGGAAGGCCCCCGGCGCCATCGCGC